>JBFLWO010000018.1:0-12907 GCA_040757755.1 Actinomycetota bacterium | reverse complement strand
CGCGCCCGCGAGGACGCCCGCCGCGGCGGCCACCCCGGCGAGAGCGCGGGCGCGACCCATGGCGGCCATCCTCCCGGCGCCGCCGGCCGCGCGTCAAGGCACATGGCGGCATCGTGACGGGGGCGGGGCGCGCCGTCGGGGCCGCACGCCATACTCACCCCCGTGACGTCTCTCGCCGCGTGCCCCGCCTGCGACGGATCCCTGTCGTGGCGCCACGCCGGGCTCTGGTGCGACCGGTGCCGGCTCAAGGTCGAGGGATGTTGCGAGGGGGCGGCGTCGCCGGTGTGCGCGGAGGCCCCGTCGACGGCGGTGCCCCGGCGCTCCATTGCGCCCCTCGCGGCGCCGATGGGAACGGGGATCTCGGCACCCCCGTGCTAGAGTCGACGTTCCTTTCCGTCACGCTGACCGACCTGTCGTCCGACCGCGGGGACCCTCGCGCGGCGAGGCCTTCCTCGTGTTGCCCCAGCGTCCATTCCACGCCCTCGGGAACCGTCCGGCGCACCTGCCGCCGACGGTCTCCCAGCAGGTGAGAAGGAGGGCTCCCCGATGTTCGAAAGGTTCACAGAGCGCGCCCGCCAGGTGGTCGTCCTGGCCCAGGAGGAGGCGCGCACCCTCAAGCACAACTACATCGGGACGGAGCACATCCTGCTCGGGCTCCTCCGCGAGGAGGAGGGGCTCGCCGCCCGGGTGCTGGAGGGCCTCGAGATCACGGTCGAGGAGGTGCGCGCCCAGGTGATCCGCATCGTCGGGTCGGGCGAGGAGGTCACCTCCGGTCAGATCCCCTTCACGCCGCGCGCCAAGAAGGTCCTCGAGCTCGCGCTGCGTGAGGCCCTCTCGCTGGGCCACAACTACATCGGCACCGAGCACATCCTCCTCGGCCTCGTCCGCGAGAACGAGGGGGTCGCGGCGCGCATCCTCGCCGACTTCGACGCCGACTCCGAGAAGATCCGCAACGAGATCATCCGCATGCTGTCCGGCCCCGGCCGTCGTCAGCAGGGGCAGGCCGCGGGCCAGGCGGGGCAGGAGAAGAAGTCCAGCAAGCTGCTCGACCAGTTCGGCCGCAACCTCACCAAGCTCGCCGCCGACGGCAAGCTCGACCCGGTCGTGGGGCGCCAGAAGGAGATCGAGCGGGTCATGCAGATCCTCTCGCGGCGCACGAAGAACAACCCGGTCCTCGTCGGGGAGCCGGGGGTCGGCAAGACGGCCGTCGTCGAGGGCCTGGCGCAGCGCATCTCGTCCAACCAGGTGCCGGACCTTCTGCGCGGCAAGCAGATCTACACCCTGGACCTGGCCGCCCTCGTCGCGGGCTCCAAGTACCGCGGCGAGTTCGAGGAGCGCCTCAAGAAGGTGATGAAGGAGATCACCCAGCGCGGCGACATCATCCTGTTCATCGACGAGCTCCACAACCTCGTCGGCGCCGGCGCGGCCGAGGGGGCCATCGACGCCGCCTCGATCCTGAAGCCCGCGCTCGCGCGCGGCGAGCTGCAGACCGTGGGCGCCACCACGCTCGACGAGTACCGCAAGTACCTCGAGCGCGACTCCGCCCTGGAGCGGCGGTTCCAGAAGATCGCCGTCGACGAGCCCAGCCAGGACGAGACGGTGCAGATCCTCCGCGGCCTGCGGGAGCGCTACGAGCAGCACCACCGCATCACGATCACCGACGAGGCCCTCGAGGCCGCCGCGGTGCTCGCCGACCGCTACATCGCCGACCGCCACCTGCCGGACAAGGCCATCGACCTCATCGACGAGGCGGCCTCGCGGATGCGGATCAAGACCATGACCGCGCCGCCGAGCTACCGCGAGCTCGAGGACGAGATCGAGACCGTCCGGAAGGAGAAGGAGGCGGCGATCGAGGCGCAGGAGTTCGAGAAGGCCGCCAACCTCCGCGACAAGGAGCGGCGCCTCACGAACAAGAAGCGCGAGCTCGAGGAGAAGTGGCGCAACGACGAGGACGGCCCGCGGGCGGAGATCGGCGAGGAGGAGATCGCCGACATCGTCTCCATGTGGACCGGCATCCCCGTCTTCAAGCTCACCGAGGCCGAGACCCAGAAGCTCCTGCGGATGGAGGACGAGCTGCACAAGCGGGTCATCGGGCAGGAGGCCGCCATCAAGGCGGTGTCCCGCGCGATCCGGCGTGCCCGCGCCGGCATCAAGGACCCGAAGCGCCCGTCCGGGTCGTTCATCTTCCTGGGCCCGTCCGGCGTCGGGAAGACCGAGCTGGCGCGCACGCTCGCGGAGTTCCTGTTCGGCGACGAGGGCGCGCTGATCCAGGTCGACATGTCCGAGTACATGGAGAAGCACTCGGTGTCGCGGCTCGTCGGCTCGCCGCCCGGCTACATCGGCTACGACGAGGGCGGCCAGCTCACCGAGCAGGTCCGGCGCAAGCCGTACTCGGTCGTGCTCCTCGACGAGGTCGAGAAGGCGCACCCCGAGGTGTTCAACATCCTCCTGCAGATCCTGGAGGACGGGCGCCTCACCGACGCGCAGGGCCGGCACGTCGACTTCCGCAACACCATCGTGATCATGACCTCGAACATCGGGGCGGCCACGATCTCGCGGAACACGCCGCTCGGATTCTCCGTCGCGGACGAGACGGGCCTGTCCTACGACGACATGAAGTCGCGGATCATGGGCGAGCTGAAGAAGGTCTTCCGGCCCGAGCTCCTGAACCGCATCGACGAGGTCATCGTCTTCCACAAGCTGACCAAGGACGAGATCAAGCAGATCGTCGACCTGCTCATGGTCCGCCTGCAGAAGCAGATGTCCGAGCACTCGATCACCCTCCAGCTCACGGAGGAGGCGAAGGACCTCCTCGTCGAGCAGGGCTACGACCCGGCGATGGGCGCCCGGCCGCTGCGCCGCGCGATCCAGCGCCTGATCGAGGACCCGCTCGCCGACGAGCTCCTGGCCGGCGGGATGGCCGAGGGCGGTGGCGGCGCCATGCTGGTGGACCGCGACGGCGACCACATGAAGGTGTCCTTCGAGAAGGCGAAGCCGCAGCCGTCGGAGCCGGAGAAGGTGGGCGCCACCGCCGGCGCCGGCGACGAGCCGGGCGACGAGGGGGGCGAGGGCTAGCCGGCCGGCGGCCGCCGTGGCGGCGCCGAAGGCACGAAGCGTCCATGCCTGCGGGGAGTGCGGTCACCGCTCTCCCCGCTGGCTGGGGCGCTGCCCCGACTGCGGGGCGTGGGGGACGCTGGTGGAGGAGGCCACCGCCCCGATCTCCCGTGGCGGGGCCGCGCCGGTGCCGGTGCGCCTCGCGGACGTCGGCACGGGGGAGTTGTCGCGTATCCCGACCGGCGTGCCGGAGCTCGACCGGGTGCTGGGCGGCGGGCTCGTGCCGGGGGCGCTGGTGCTCCTGGGCGGCGAGCCGGGCATCGGGAAGAGCACCCTGGTGCTGCAGGCCCTCGCGCACATGGCGGCGTCCCGGCGGGTGCTGCTCGTGACGGGGGAGGAGAGCCCCGCCCAGGTGGCGGGCCGGGCGGAGCGGCTCGCGGCGGCGGGCCATGCCACCGGGGCGGTGGAGGTGCTCGCCGAGACGGGGCTGGAGCGGGTCGTGGCGGCGCTCGAGACGCACGCCCCCGCGGTGTGCGCGGTGGACTCCGTCCAGACCCTCGCCAGCGAGCGGCTCGACTCGGCGCCGGGCAGCGTCGCCCAGGTGCGCCAGGCGACGGCGGACCTCATGCGGGTCGCGAAGGAGCGGGGCGTGGCGATCATCCTCGTCGGGCAGGTGACGAAGGACGGGGCGATCGCGGGTCCGCGCCTGCTGGAGCACCTCGTCGACTGCGTCCTGTCGTTCGAGGGGGACCCGGTGTCGGCGCACCGGGTGCTGCGGGCCGGCAAGAACCGCTTCGGGTCGACGAACGAGACCGGGGTGTTCGAGATGGCGGCGCAGGGGCTCGTGTCGGTGGAGGACCCCACGTCGCTGTGGCTCGGCGACGGGGCGGCGCGGGTCGGGTCGTGCGTGTTCCCCGCGGTGGAGGGCAGCCGCGCGCCGCTGGTGGAGGTGCAGGCGCTCGTCGGCCCCACGGAGATCGTGCCGCCGCGGCGCGTCGCCGGCGGGGTGGACCGCACGCGGCTCGCCCAGGTGCTCGCCGTGCTGGGCCGCCACGCGGGGCTGCGCCTCGGCGACCAGGACGTGTTCGTGAGCGTCGCCGGCGGTGCCCGGGCCCCGGACCCCGCGGCGGACCTCGCGATCGCCCTGGCGGTCGCCAGCGCGCACCGCGGGGTGCCGCTTCCCGCGGGCACCGCGGCGTTCGGCGAGATCGGCCTCACCGGGGCGTTGCGCGAGGTGGGGCACGCGGCGCGGCGCCTGGCGGCGGCGTCCGCGGGGGGCATGGCGATGGCCGTGGTGCCGCCCGGCGCGGCCGGCGACGCTGGCGCCGCGACGGTCTCCGCCGTGGGCGCAGCGGACGTGAAGGCGGCTCTCCAGGCGTGTTTTTCGCGCTGAAACCTGTAGAATGCCTGAGGTTTGTGACGATGCGGAGCGCGGTCCCGGAGCCTGGCGGGCGAGCCTCGAAACCGGCCACCGCGCCGCGACGGCGGCTCACGGCACACGCGCCCCGCATGCGTGCACGGCAACCGTCCAAGGGGGGGCTCACGGGTGTTCGAGGTCGGTGACAAGGTCGTCTACCCTCATCACGGCGCAGGCAAGATCATCAAGAAAGAGGAGAAAGAGGTCCTCGGCCAGCGGCGCGAGTACCTCACGATCCAGATCCTCTACAACGAGATGACCGTGATGGTCCCGACGGAGAACGCCGACAAGGCCGGTCTCCGCCACGTGATCGACGAGGAAGAGGTCGTCCAGGTCCTCGCGGTGCTCCGCGACGACGGCAGCCAGATGCCGAAGAACTGGAACCGGCGGTTCAAGCACAACCGCGACAAGATCAAGACCGGCGACGTGTTCGAGCTCGCCGAGGTGGTCCGGAACCTCTCGATCCGCGACCTCGACAAGGGCCTGTCCACCGGCGAGAAGCAGATGTTCGGTCGTGCGAAGAAGATCCTGGCGAGCGAGCTGATGTACGCCCGGGACATGGAGGAGGTGGAGGCGACCGAGTTCCTCGAGAACCTCCTCGAGGAGATCGGCCGCGGCCGCACCCCCACCAACGGGCGTTCCGCGGCGAAGGAGCGCGCGCTCGTCGACTGATCCCGGCGCGGGGTGGCGCGCGCTGCCGGGCGCGCCCCCCGCGATCCGCCCCCGGCACGCGTCGGGGGACGGGCCGGAGGGGTGGGCCGGGCGGGCGCGATGCCGCGGTGCGGCCTCGGCCTGTGCCCCAGGGTTCATAATGGGTGGAAGGCCGCGTCGGCGCACCCAGGAGGAGCCCGAGAAACCATGTCGTCCCGCGATTCCGGCACGCGGGCGCCCAGCCGGCACCCTGCCGCGGCGGGGGGCGCCCGGCGGCGTCTGCGCGGCGCGCGCGTGCGCAGGGACGTGACCCCGTGGTGATCCTCGTCAGCCGCCTCGTGCTTGCCCTCATCGGCGGCCTCGGCGCCTACCAGGGCGGCTCCCGGCTCGACTTCGGGCGGTGGTTCTCCAGCCCGTGGAAGTACGTCGCGCTGGTCGCCGTGGTGGTGGCGGGGGCGCTCGCCGGCGTCATCGTCGGCGGCCTCATCGGCCGGTGGCTGCGCGACCGGTTCGCGGCGATCGACCGGGCGGCGGACAAGCGGTCCGCCGCGGAGCTCACCGTCGGCGCGATCGGGCTGGTGGTGGGTCTCGTCGCGGCGGCGCTCGCGGGGGTCGCTGTGGCGCAGCTGCCGATCGTCGGCCCGTACCTGCTGCTGCCGGTGGTGCTCGTGGTCGCCTACGTGTTCAGCCGCATCGCCGCACGCCGCCACGTCGACATCCTCCGCCTGGTCGGCATCCGCCCGCGCCGCGAGGCCCCGGCCCTGCCGCCGCGGGTGATCGACACGAGCGCGATCATCGACGGGCGCCTCGTCGACGTGGTGAAGACGCGCTTCCTCGGCGGCCAGATGGTGGTGCCGCAGTTCGTCCTGGAGGAGCTGCAGCGCGTCGCCGACTCGAACGACCCGTTGAAGCGGGCGCGGGGGCGCCGCGGCCTCGACCTGGTGGAGGAGCTGAAGAAGGCGTCGAACGGCGGGTTCTCCGTCCGCGCCGGCGACTACCCGGAGGTGGACGGCGTCGACGCGAAGCTCGTGCGGATGGCGCAGGAGATCGGCGGCGCGATCGTCACCACCGACTTCAACCTCAACAAGATCGCCCAGATCCAGGGCGTCGACGTGCTGAACATCAACGACCTGGCGAACGCCCTGAAGCCCGCGGTGCTGCCCGGTGAGCCCCTCCAGGTGAGGGTGATCCGGGAGGGGAAGGAGTACGACCAGGGGGTCGGCTACCTGGACGACGGCACGATGATCGTGGTGGAGGGCGGCCGCGTCCTGGTGGGGCGGGAGGTGGAGGTGGAGGTCACGAGCGTGCTGCAGAGCCCGTCCGGGAAGATGATCTTCACGAAGGTGCCGGGGGGCGACGACACCGCCTGACCGCCGCCGCGTCGTGCCGCTGCCGGGACGTCCGCCCCGTTCTGGCTAAGCGAAGAGGCAGCCGGACGGGGACGCAGGCGAGGCCCGTGCCGGGAGTACGGGACGAGCCGAGGACGACGCTCCCGCCCGCCTCCGCCGGTGAGTCACCGGGAGTCCGGCGGTGCTCCGCGGACGTTCGCCCCGTTCTGGCGAGCGAAGAGGCCGCCGGACGGGGACGCAGGCGAGGTCCGTGCCGGGAGTACGGGACGAGCCGAGGACGACGCTCCCGCCCACCTCCGCCGGTGAGTCACCGGGAGTCCGGCGGTGCTCCGCGGACGTTCGCCCCGTTCTGGCGAGCGAAGAGGCCGCCGGACGAGGACGCAGGCGAGGCCCGTACCGGGAGTACGGGCCGAGCCGAGGACGACGCTCCCGTCAAGCTTGGTCGGCGCGTCACCGGGGAATCCGGCGGTGCTCTGCAGCCGCCAGACACAGCCACTCGGCGAGCCCGACCCCTGCGAAGGGATCGCCGGCGGGGACGCCCTCGTGCTTGGCGAAGGCGAACACGTCGCGGGTGATGGCCTCCCGGGCCAGCAGGTCCCGCCAGCCGTCGCGGGCCTCGGGCGTGTAGCGCTCGGCGCGCAGGCGCACGTAGGCGCGCGGCCCGGGGGGCAGCGCCTCCGGCACGTCCCCGGTGGTGTCCGACAGGCACACGGTGCCGCCGCCGGCGGCGACCGCCTCGGCCACCGCCGGGTCCTCCCAGCTTTCGTGGCGGAACTCGAGGGCGAACGGCGTGCCGGGCGGCAGCGTCGCCATGAGGTCGCGCAGGCCGTCGTCGTCGCGGCGCCGGTACGGTGGGAACTGGATGAGGACGGCGCCGAGGCGGTCGCCGAACCCCGCGAGGGTGTCGAGGAAGCGGTGCAGGAACGCGCCGCCGTCGTCGCTTCCCGGCGGCCACGCCCGCCCGTGTGTCAGGCCCCGGTGCGCCTTCGCGGCGAAGCGGAACCCGGCGGGCACGCGTGACGCCCAGCCCGCGATCGTGTCGGCCCCCTGCAGCCGGTAGAACGTCGCGTTGATCTCGCAGGCGGTGAGGACCCGGCCGTAGTGGTCGAGGAACCGCGCCTGGGGGAGGTCCGCGGGGTAGAAGTCCGGCTTCCACTCCTTGTACGCGAACCCGGACGTGCCGACGTGCAGCGCCACGGGCGCCAGGATAGGTGTCGCCCCGGTGGGCGGCTAGTGGAAAGGGGGCGGGACCTGCTCCGCTCGCCACGCCGAGAACGCCTCCTCGATCCACGAGAAGGGCCACTGGATCATCTCCTCCCGCTCCGCGTCGGTGAGGCCGGAGAACCACCTGGCGCGTAGCTCGCGCTCCGTCTGCGACGGCAGGTCGGTCTCGGGGATGTCCAGCATCTCTCGTACCATCGGTCCTCCACGTCCGTTTCCTTTAGGTGTTTCGGGAGGTTTCCGCTGAGCACGATGGCGGTGGTCGTCGCGGCCGGCTTGGGGGTGCGCATGGGGGCGGGGGTGCCGAAGGCGCTCCTGCCCCTCGCCGGGCGCCCGCTGGTCGCGTGGGCGGTGGGGGCGCTGCAGGACTGCGACGCGGTCGACGGCATCGTGGTGGTCGCGCCGCCCGGCCACGAGGATGAGATGCGAGCGGCGGCGGGGCCCGCGGGGAAGCTCGTCGCGACGGTCCCCGGCGGCGCCACCCGGTCGCGGTCGGTGGCGCGCGGCCTGGCGGCCCTGCCGCCGGGGGACGGGGTGGTGCTCGTGCACGACGCCGCCCGCCCCCTCGCCGGCGCGGCGGGGGTCGCCGCGGTCCTCGCCGGCATCGGGGACGCCGACGGCGCGATCGCCGCCGCTCCCCTCGCCGACACCCTGAAGCGTGAGGAGGAAGGCGTCATCGCCGGCACCGTCGACCGGTCGCGGCTGTGGCTCGCCCAGACCCCCCAGGCGTTCCGGCGGCCCGTCCTGGAGGCGGCGTTCGCGGCGGCCGACGACGCCGCCCTCGACGCCGCCACCGACTGCGCGTGGCTGGTGGAGCGGGCGGGGGGACGGGTGCGCCTCGTCGACCTCGGCGCCCCGAACCTGAAGGTCACGACCCCCGCGGACGTGGCGGTCGCCGAGGCGCTCCTGCGCGCGGTCGCGTCGCCCTGACGGCGCGGGGCGGCCGGGCCCGCGGCGCGGCCGGGGCGTCGCGTATGTTTGCCCCCGCGATGCTGACGGACTACCACATGCACCTGCAGCCGGACGGCCCGCAGGCGCGCACCGACGCGGCGGACCGGTGGGAGGCGGTCGGCGGGCCGCGGTCCGTCGGGTGGATCCGCCGGTACGTCGAGCAGGCCCGCCGCCGCTCCGTCGCCGAGATCGCGATCACCGAGCACGTCCACCGCTTCGCGCAGGCCCGTGACTGGTCGGACAACCCGTGGTGGCGTGAGGAGGCCACCGAGGACGTCGACGCGTACTGCGCCGACCTGGTGCGCGCCCGCGACGCCGGCCTGCCGGTGCTCGTCGGCGTGGAGATGGACTGGCTGCCGGCCCGTCGCGACGAGATCGCCGCGTTCCTGCGGGACCGCCCGTTCGACGTGGTCCTGGGCTCCGTCCACTGGATCGACGACTGGGCCGTCGACCACCCCGACTACCTCGCGGACCTGCCGGCGGAGGAGGTGTGGGGGCGGTACCTCGACGAGCTCGCCGCAGCCGCCCGCTCCGGCCTGTTCGACGTGCTCGCCCACCCCGATCTGCCGAAGGTGTTCGGGGTGCGGATGCCCGCCGGGCTCGACGCGCGCCTCGACGCCGCCATTGACGCGATCGCGCAGAGCGGCGTCGCGATCGAATGCTCGTCCGCAGGGCTGCGCAAGCCGGTACGGGAGCTGTACCCCGACCCGGGGCTCCTCGCCCGCTTCCGCGAGGCGGGGGTGCCCGCCACCCTGTCGAGCGACGCGCACGCCCCCGAGGACGTCGCCCGCGACTACCCCACCGCCGTCGCCGCCCTGCGCGGCGCCGGCTACGACACGATCACCCGCTTCCGCGGGCGGCAGGCCGAGCAGGTGCCGATCAGGTGAGCGCCCGCGTGGGGATCGGGGTCGACGCGCACCGCCTGGGGCCGGGCCGGCCGCTCATGCTGGCCACCCTCCACATCCCGCACGACGCGGGGCTCGTGGGGCACAGCGACGGCGACGTCGTCGCGCACGCCCTCTGCGACGCGCTCCTGTCGGCCACCGGCGGCCCGGACCTCGGCGCGCTGTTCCCGCCGGGGGACCCGGAGTGGGCGGGCGCGGCCGGCGCGCGGCTTCTCACGCTGGTGCGGGACCGGATCGCGGGGGAGGGGTGGCGGCTGGTGAACGCGCACGCCGTGGTGGTGTGCGAGCGCCCGCGCCTCGCACCCCACCGGGAGGACATGCAGCGGGCCCTCTCCGCGATCCTGGGGGCGCCGGTGACGGTGCATGCGACGACGACTGACGGGATGGGTTTCACCGGCCGTGGCGAGGGGATCGCCTGCCAGGCGGTGGCCCTCGTGGAGGAGACGGGATGAGCGATACGGGCGTGCGGATCTTCAACACGCTGACGAAGCGCAAGGAGCCGCTCGAGGTCGGCCCCGACGGCGTGGTGCGCATCTACGTGTGCGGCCCCACCGTCTACAGCCGGATCCACATCGGCAACGCCCGCCCGTTCGTCGTCTTCTCGGTCCTCAGGCGGTACCTGTCGCGCCGCGGCGGCCTGCGCGCCCGGCTGGTGTCGAACCTCACCGACGTGAACGACAAGATCTACGACGCGGCGCGGCGGGAGGGGCGACCCAGCGCGGAGGTGGCGGAGCGCTACGGGCGCGCCTACAAGGAGGACACCGACCGCCTTGGGCTCGGCCGGCCCGACGACGAGCCGACCGTCACCGAGACGATGCCGCGCATCGTCGAGCTGATCGCCGCCCTCGTCGACCGCGGCCTCGCCTACCCCGCCGGGGGCGACGTCTACTACCGCGTCGACCGCTTCGACGGCTACGGGAAGCTGTCGGGGCGGCGCCTCGACGAGATGGTCCCCACCGACCCGGGGGAGGCGAAGGAGCACCCCCTGGACTTCGCCCTGTGGAAGGGGCGCAAGCCGGACGAGGACACGTGGTGGGACTCCCCGTGGGGGCCGGGGCGGCCCGGCTGGCACATCGAGTGCTCCGCGATGGCGGAGGCGCTCCTGGGCGTGGACTTCGAGATCCACGGCGGTGGCATCGACCTCGTCTTCCCGCATCACGAGAACGAGATCGCCCAGACGGAGGGGGCGCGCTGCGCGCCGCTCGCGAAGATCTGGATGCACAACGAGATGCTGGAGCTGGGCGGCGAGAAGATGGCGAAGAGCGTCGGCAACATCGAGCCGCTCGCCGACGTGCTCGACCGCTGGCCCGCCGAGGTGGTGATCGCCTTCTTCCTCACGAGCCATTACCGGTCGAAGCTGCCGTTCACCGAGGAGCGGATGCTCCAGGCGAAGGAGTGGTGCGACAAGCTGCGAAACGCGATCCGGGCGCTCGACCGGGCCATCGCGGCCCCCGGTGACGGCCAGGACCCGCAGCTCGCCGCGACGCTCGTCGACGCGCGGGCCCGGTTCTTCGCGGCCCTCGACGACGACTTCAACACGCCGGAGGCGTTCGGCGTCCTCGCCGACCTGATCCGGGCGACGAACGGGGCGGTGGAGGGGGACCGGCCCGGCGCCGACCAGCTCCGCGAGGCGCGCCACATGCTCGTGGACCTCCTCGACGTGCTGGGGCTCGCGTCGCTCGACCAGCCGGAGGAGATCCCCGCGGAGGTCCTCGACCTCGCCCGGGCGCGCGACGCGGCGCGGGCGGCGCGGGACTTCGCGCGGTCCGACTCCCTCCGCGACGAGATCCGCACCCGTGGCTTCGAGGTGCGCGACACGCCGGAGGGGACGCAGGTCTACACGGCGTGAGCCGGGAGGTCGTGTACGGGCGCAACCCCGTCCGCGAGCTGATCGCGGCGGGCCGGCGGCGCGTGCACGAGGTGTGGGCGCTGCCCGAGCTCAGGGACGCGCCGTGGCTCGCGCCGGCGCGGCCGCGACCGGCGTCGCGGGCGGAGCTGGGGCGGGCCTGCGGCACGAGCGACCACCAGGGGGTCGTCGCGTTCTGCGACCCGTACCCGTACGTCGAGGCGCGTGACGCGCTCGCGGAGGGCGGGGTGCTGGTCGCCCTGGACGGCGCGCAGGACCCCCGCAACCTGGGTGCCGTCGCGCGGGTGTGCGACGCGGGCGGCGCGCGGGGCATGGTGATGACCCGCCGGGGCTCGCCGGGGGTGACGCCGGCGGTGTGCAAGACGTCGGCGGGGGCCGTCGAGCACATCCTCGTCAGTCGAGTGGAGAATCTGGCGAGTTTTCTTCACGACGCGAAGGGGCCGGCGCGCTGGGTGGTCGGCGCGGACTCGGCGGACGGGCGCGACTACCGGGAAATCCCCTGGTCCTCCGACACAATCATCGTTCTGGGGGCGGAGGGGGCAGGGCTCAGGCCAAGGGTGAGGTCGGCGTGCGACGAGCTGGTCCGGATCCCCATGAGGGGGCGCGTGGACTCCCTGAACCTGTCGGTAGCCGCCGGAATCCTCGTCTACGAAGCGCTTCGGGGGATCTAGCTCGTTGACTCTGTGACGAGCGAGGATAGGATCGCCCACAAATCGCAACCGCTTCACCCTCAACTCTAGGTTGAGGAAGGGCGCGAAACCCCGAAAAACCCCGTCAGCCCGCTGGAGGACCACCATGGGCCAGGTCGAGCGGCTTCCACAGCAGCGCCCCTTCCACCAGTTCGGTGAGGCGTACGACCGGATGCTGATCATGCGAGCCCGCGCCGGGGATGCCGCGGCGATGGACCGGATCATCGAGCGGTACCGGGGGTTCGTGCGCCTGAAGGCGAGCTCCTACTTCCTGGCGGGCGGTGAGGGGGAGGACCTGATCCAGGAGGGCCTGATCGGCCTGTTCAAGGCGGTGCGCGACTACCGTCCGGAGCGGGAGGCGTCGTTCCGGTCGTTCGCGGAGCTGTGCGTGACCCGCCAGATCATCACGGCGATCAAGACGGCGGCGCGGAACAAGCACACGCCGCTGAACACCTACGTGTCGTTCAGCCATTCGCGCGCGGGCCGCACGGATCAGGAGGTGCCGCTGGCGGAGGTGCTGCCGGGTGATCCGGTGGCGGACCCGATCACGCAGGCGATCTCCTCCGAGGAGCTGCGCAGCCTGGTGGGGTGCCTCGCCCGCGTGCTGTCGGACCTGGAGAGCCGGGTGCTGGCGATGTACCTGGAGGGCCGCTCGTACGAGGAGATCGGCGAGATCCTCGGGTGCAACGCGAAGGCGGTGGACAACGCGCTGCAGCGGGTGAAGCGCAAGGTGGGCGCGCACCTGAAGTCCCGCGAGGTCCTGGACCTCCGCTGATCTCGTCGGGGTCTGCGCCGCACGGCGG
>JBFLWO010000017.1:0-12909 GCA_040757755.1 Actinomycetota bacterium | reverse complement strand
CACGTCGCAGCTGTCGGGCCCCGCCCAGGCCGCCGCCCGGGAGGCCGCGCCCGGCCCCGCCCGCCCCGCCTCCGCACGTGTCCTCCTGGTGGGGGACTCGGTGATGCTGGGCGCCTCCGACGCCCTGCGGGCGACGTTCGGGGCGGGGGCGGTGATCGACGCCCGCGTGGGGCGCCGGTTCCGGGACGGGATCGAGGTGGCGGTCGCGCACCTGCGGCGCCTTCCGGCCGGCACCCCCGTCGTCGTGCACCTCGGCAACAACTACTTCGTGCGGCCCGGTGAGGTGGACGAGCTGATGCGACGGGTGCCCGCGGGCCACCCGGTGCTACTGGTAACGGTGCGCGTGCCGCTCGACTGGCAGGACTCGGTGAACACGATCCTGCGGGGGGCGCCGGCCCGGTACCGCCAGGCGACCCTTGTCGACTGGTACGCCGCGAGCGGCGAGCGGGGCCTTCTCGTCGACGGGGCGCACACCAATGACCGCGGATCCCGTCTGTACGCGCGGGTCCTCGCCGACGCCGTCGCCGACGCTTCGACCGACTCCGACACATCCGAGGGAGGGACATGACCGACACCCACGCATCCGCCCCCCGCCGCCGGCGGCACCTCGCCACGGCCGCGCTGGCGATCTCCGCGGTCGCGCTCGCCGCCGCGGCCGGCTCCGCGCAGGCGCGGATCGTGCCGGGCGTCGGCGTCGCGGGTGTGGCGGTGGGCGACACCGAGGCGGCGGTGCGTTCCACGCTCGGGGCTCCCGAGGCGGGAAGCAACGCCTTGAACTACCGCTACATCCGGGGTCGCGGCTTCGGGATCTACTTCATCGCGGGCCGCGTGTACGAGATCACGGTGGTGCGCCGCCCGGAGGCGACGGCGAAGGGGATCGGCGTCGGCTCGAAGCTGGCGGCGCTGCGGAAGGCGTATCCCGCCGCCGCCTGCAGGCGCGGGGTGGTCGGCCGGGACGCGGTGGAGTGCACGCTCGCCGGTCGCCGCGCCGGCCGGGCGACCGAGACGCTGTTCGTGACCCGCGCCGGGCGGGTCACCTCGATCGCCGTGCGGTTCGCGGGGTAGGCGGGGCGGTGCCGCGGATCGGCCGAAGCCGGGCGGTGCGGGTCGCGCCGCTCGCCGCCGCCCTCGTCGCCGTCCACGGGGGTGCGGCGGGTGCCGTGGCCGCTCCGCGGGTGACGGTGTTCGGGGATTCGGTGCAGGCGTCGTTCGGGTTCGCGCCGCAGGCGCCGCGCATCCTGCGGGTGGGCATCCGCCTGCGGGTGGAGGCCAGCGTGTGCCGCAAGCTCACCGCCCCCGGGTGCCTGGGCGGTAGTCCCCCGTCGGTGCTCGCGCTCGCCGCCGGCCTGGGCCCGCGGCTGGGGGACCTCGTCGTGGTGCACGTCGGCTACAACGACGACGCCGGCGCGTACGACATCCCGACGGTCGCGCGCGCGTTCCGCCGCGCCGGGGTGCGGGCGGTGGTGTGGGTCACCTTGCGGGAGCAGCGGCCCGGGTTCCGGGCGATCAATGCGCGGATCCGGGATGCGGCGGCCCGCCTGTCCGGCCGGCCCGGGTTCCCGGTGATCCGCGTCGCCGACTGGAACGCCGCGAGCGCCGGGCGGCCGTGGTTCGCCTCGGACGGGATCCACCTGAACACGGCGGGCGCGGTGGGGCTCGCCGGGGTGTTGCGCGCGCAGGTGGTGAGGACCCTCGCCGAGGTCGGGACCCCCGCGGGCGGCGCGACGGTCTCCCTCCCCGCGACCCGGGTGGCGCTCCCCCATCGGGTGCGGCACCTCGCGGGGGACGGGGGCGTGGTGTGGGCGGCGGGCGGCGGGCGTCTGACCCGCATCGGTCCGGACGGCCGGATGTCGACGCGCCCCCTGCGCGCCGGGGTCGCGCTGACGTCCGACGGCCGGCGCACGTGGCTCGTGCCGGCGCGCGGCGGGGCGGTGCGAAGCGCCCGGGGCGGGATGGGCGTCACGACCCATGGCCACGTCAAGGCCGTCGCGTGGGCGGGCCCGGTCACGTGGTTCGCCGCGGCGTGTAGCGGGAGGTCGTGCCCGGCGGCGGCGGAGCTCGTCGGGGTCGGCGCCGGCGCCCGCCGGGTCGTCGCGCTCCCCGGCTCATCGGCGTTCATAGCCGGGTCCGGGACCGGGGTGTGGGTCGCCCGAGCCGCGTGGCGCGGCGGTGTGGGCGTGGAGCTCCGGGCGCCGCGCACCGGGCGGCTGGTGCGGACCGTCCGCCTGCGCCGGGGCGTGCGAGTGAGGCAGCTCGCCGCCACCGACCACGCGGCGTTCGCGGTGTCATCGGACGGGCGGCTTCGGCTGATCACCCGCGCCGGCGCGGTCCGGGTGCTGATGCGCGGCGTGTCGGCGGTGGTGAGCGACGGTCGCTCGGAGGTGTGGTCCCTCGACGCCGCCCGGGGGCGGGTGGTGCGCCTTCACCCCTCCGACGGGCGGGTCCTCGCCCGCGCCGAGGTGGGCCGCCGCCCCGTCGCGCGCCGGTCGCAGATCGCCCTCACCGACCGGGCGGTGTGGGTCGCGCACCCGTCCGCTCGGGACCTCATTCGAGTCCCGCTGCGCTGAGCTGCGCGTCAGGTCCGGTCGTCTTCGGTCCCTCTGGTGCGGCCGCTCGCGGCGCGGTTGCCGCGCCATTCAACGGTGCGAACTCAGTCGCCAGGCGGCCGGGCAAGGCGAGTTCCCGCGCTGCGTACTGCCTCCTCGCCGAAGAGGGTCTCGGCCACCTCCACCAGGGCGGGTTCCAACCAACGCATCACAGCGAGGTTGCCCGCCGTGCAAGCATCCGGGCTTCGCTGGAGCCAGGCGCTGAAGCCATGAGCGCGCCACTCGGGCGCGAGTGCGCGCTCCAGAACTCCGGTCAGGCTGTGTCCGGCCGCGAGGAGAGCGGCGAGTTCTTCAAGTTCTCCGAGGTCCAAGACGAGGAACGGCTCGAGTTCCGTCGCGCGGGGTTCCGACGCAAGAGCCTCCTCGATCCACGCGCGCACGGGCTCGGTCTGCGTGATCCCGCTCACCATGACCACGACCGGGAACGCCCGCCCGACGGGGAGGTTCGCCAGAGGTCCGGCACGTGCACGTCCGGAGCGCAGGTCGGCCGCCACCCGCGCTACCTGCCTGACCTTCCCGACGACGAGCTCGCGGAGCTTGCGCTCGGCGGCGGCGGCATCCGCCTCGGTGAGGATGGCCTGGGTCAGTCCCCCTGTGACCACCTCGAAGAGAACGGTGTCGTTGCCCCAGGGAACGATTGCGTCGGTTGTCTCCTGCCCCCTGGCGTAGGGCTGGGGCGGGATGACGCGCGCGCCTAGGGCGTGCTGGCCTCCGAGGGCTTCGGCAAGGACCGATCGCGCGTACTGCTCGACTAGCCAGCCAAACAGCGCGCGCACTCGCGCAGCGCCGCCGTCACCCGCAAGACGTTCCCCCGCTTGCCCGAGCCGATGGAACACCCCGCTTGTGCCCCAGTCCACGAGCAGGCGGGGGCTTATCGGACAGAAGGTCCCGGATCCCGTCCGCCAGAGTGGCCGCTCGGCGAAGGGCAGGATGCTCCACGCGGCCGCATGGGTCCCGTCGCCGAGCGCAGCGAAGCGGGAGGCGTACTCGTCACGGCTCGAGCTCATGCCTTCGAGAATCACCTTGCCGCGATCCGCGAGGAGTGTCTGTGTGAACGCTCCCTCTGCGATGAGCAGTGCCTCGGGCGGTAGCGCCTTGCCCGAGGAGAGCCACGGCCCAGCGTCGGCGCGGAGGAAGCCGAAAGCAAGCTCATACGTCGCGAGCATCGCCGCTTGGTCCTCGCGGATCGGGCGACCCCAACAGCGCTCGTACCACATCTCGCGGATCGGCCCGGCAATGTGACCCCCTGCGGCCACCGCTTCATGTTGGTGAACGCCCCAGATGCGGTGGTAGCGGACCACCAGTGGCCAGATATCGTCCCAGTCGTTGTAGCCGCCGTTTCGAAGCAGCAGGGGGATGGGCTCCGCCATCGCCTCAGGGGGCTCAGAGGGGAGGATGATGGCCTCTGGCACGGCTAGGAGCGCTCGGAGCACCAGGTCTGTGAGACCCTCGGGCCCCGGCGCCGCCTGGGCGGGCGCGTTCAACACAAGGAGGCGCTGTAAGGCGAAGACCAACTGTTCAGCGAAGATGAGGTGTCCGCTGTCTTCCGTGATCCAGCGCTCCAAGCGCTGAAGCAGATCGACGTCGCCGGTCATCTTGAGCGCGAGCTCGAGATGAAGGTCGCCGCTGGCACGCGTCTCTCCGTCTCGCAGAAGCCCCTGGATGAGGCACAGGGTCCAAAGGCATGGCTCGAGCGGCAGCTGCCGGGTCAGTTCCCGTAGCTCATCGGTAGAGACAGGCGGAAGACCCAGATCGGCTGCGGCCCTGGGGTACAGACCAAAGCGGGCGAGGGAGCTAAAGCGGGGGGCCGGGTAGGCGAGTCCCGTCGCCGACAGCCTGAACCCATGCTGGTCCCCGATGCCGCTCGGCACCCAGAGCCCGCTCGGCCGTTGAGCGAGCGACGGAATGAGGATGCGAGGGTGCTGCGACGGCACCGCTCAGCAGTAGGCCCGGTCTGCGGTCGGGCCGTCGCGTCGCCACCGTCGGCCGATGATCTGTCCCCGTTCAAGCTCGTTGGTGATCGCTGTCGTGCCCACGGGATAGCGCCACCAGAAGGTCGGCACCGCGTCCTTCGCCTCGAACACGGGGACGTCCGATGGGGTGATCTGGATGCGGCAGAGGTCGTGCCCGTCCACGGTCTGGAACTCCCAGTTCACGTTGGCCATGGCGGCGTGGCCGAGTCGGGCGAGCAGGATGCTCTGCAGGTGCTGACCAAAGAGGTCTTGGTCGCCACGATGGCCCCTCTTCGAGAACGTCGCGTAGTCGTCCTCGAGGCCTCGGACGGTTCCGTCGTCGGCGACTCCGATCAGGAGCGTCCCTCCGAACTCGGAGTTCAGGAAGCCCGCGACCGTCTTGACGACGGCGGACTCCGGGATCCCCGTCGTCTTCGACTGCTGGTTGATGTCCCACCGCAGGGTCGCCTTGTACTCCAGGAACCGATTCTCGCGGTCGGGGCCGAGGAGATCCCCGATCGGGCAGACCGCCTGGCGGGCGACGCGGGCCTTGGCGTGGAGGGCCGGCAGGTACGCGTCGATGAGTCCGGCGCGAAGGTCCGCGTTGTCGAGAACCGCGAAGGCCGCGGCCTCGTTTCGCGAGAGGCGCCCGGCGATGGCCTGGGTGAACACCTTGTCCATCCCCAGGGCGAAGCCCTCGAGGTCGTTGGCGGCCGCCTCGACCTGGAGCCGGGAATCGTTGGCGAGGTCGTCGATGACCTGGTCGAAGAACAGCCGGTCGGTGTCGGTCAAGTCCGTCCCGAACCGGGCGTTCATCTTCTCGATGATCGACGACAGGCTGTCCACCTCGTGGTGGCTGGTGCCCCGTCCCTCACCGAAGACGGTCTGGACCTCCCCGATGTTCGCGTCGAGCGCGACGGACCCCGCGAACGTCTGCTCCTGGCGAAGATGCGTGAGCTCGACTTCGGCGCCGAGGTCGAGGCTCTCGCCGGGCGCCTTCCGGATGAGGGAGGCGAGCGCCTTCGAGAAGAGGTAGTCGCGCTCCAGTCGCGTGTCGCCGAACGGGGCTACCTGGGAGAGGAAGGAGTAGAGCCGGACGAACTTCGACAGCGCCTCCCGGAACTTCCCCTGATCGTCCTCGTCGAGGGCATGGAACCGCTCGACCGCTGGCGACAGGGCCGCGTAGACCTTCGCGGTCGCGGCCGGGTCGTCGCGACGGACGAGGAGTTCCGCGACCGCCGTGACCTCGTCGTCGCGGAGCACCCCGAAGGGCGCGAGCTCCGCGTGGACGTCGAAGAGAAGGTTCGGATCGGTGCGGGGGGCAACGGTCTCACCGAAGTACGGCTCGAACGCCTTCCGGATGCCGTCCGCGTCGTTTCGGAAGTCGAGGATGAACGTGCCGTCCTTCCCGTCCGCGATGCGGTTGAGCCGCGAGAGGGTCTGCACGGCGGCAAGCCCGGACAGGGTCTTGTCGACGTACATGGCGTAGAGGAGTGGCTGGTCGTAGCCTGTCTGGAACTTCTCCGCCACGACGAGGACCTGGTAGGAGTCGGTGCCGAACTGCTCCGCCGTCTGGGACTCGGGGACCTTGTTCATGTTGGACTCGGTGAAGTCCAGGCCGTCGTCGGTGACAGTGCCCGAGAACGCGACGAGGGCGTGGACATCCCCGTAGCCCTTCTCCCGGATGTAGGCGTCGAGGGCCCGCTTGTAGCGGACGGCGTGGAGGCGGGACGAGGTCACGACCATGGCCTTCGCCTTGCCGCCGATTCTGCGGGCGACGTGCCGTCGAAAATGCTCGACGATGATCTCCGCCTTCTGGGCAAGGTTGTGCTCGTGCAGGGAGACAAACCGGGCGATGGCCGCCTGGGCGGCGCGCGCCTCGTAGGAGGGGTCCTCGAGGATCGCCTTCTCGATCCGCCAGTACGTCTCGTAGGTGACGTAGTTCTGGAGGACGTCGAGGATGAAGCCCTCCTCGATCGCCTGCCGCATGGAGTACAGGTGGAAGGGGCGGTGCCGCTTCTCCTTCTCGTCCCAGGTGCCGAAGAGCTCCAGGGTTCGCGCCTTGGGCGTCGCGGTGAACGCGAAGAAGGACAGGTTCGGCTGCCTCCCGCGCGCGGCAACGGACGTCTGCAGCGCATCCAGGAGGGTGTCGGGCGGCTCGCCGGGGGCCTCTCGGTCCTCGGACTCGGCCTGGGCGAGCTGCTCCTCAGCCGGCGCCCCCAGCACCGCCTTCAGGTCCCGCGCGGCGTCGCCGGTCTGGGAGGAATGGGCCTCGTCGACGATCACCGCATACCGGCGGTCCGGGAGGTCCACTCCCCGTTCAAGCACGACGGGGAACTTCTGCAACGTCGTGATGATGATACGGGCCCGCTCACCGGCGAGCGCCTCCTCCAGCTGGCGGGAGTCCCGGTCGATTCTCTCCACCACCCCATGGGCGTGCTCGAACTGGAAAATCGTGTCTTGGAGCTGCCGATCCAGGACCACACGGTCCGTGATCACCACGACCTTGTCGAAGACCTTCCGCTCCCGCTCGTCGTGGAGCGTCGAGAGCCTGTGCGCAAGCCAGGCGATCGTGTTCGACTTCCCCGACCCGGCCGAGTGCTGGACGAGGTAGCTCGCGCCAGCCCCCGTCTCCCTGGCATCGGCTTCGACGCGACGCACCGCATCCCACTGGTGGTAGCGGGGGAAGATCACGGAGGGCGGCTGCTTCGAGCCCTTCGGCGGCTTCTCGACGTGGATGTAGCGGGCGAGGAGGTCGAGCCACGCGTCGCGCTGCCAGACCTCCTCCCAGAGATACGCCGACCGGTGCCCGGAGGGGTTCGGCGGGTTCCCCGCCGAGCGGTCATTGCCCTTGTTGAAGGGTAGGAACCGCGTCTTCGCCCCCGCGAGGCGCGTCGTCATCGCCACGCTCTCCGTGTCGACGGCGAAGTGGACAACGGCTCGACGGGCGAGCGTCACGTTCCGCGGATCGCGGTCCCGCCGGTACTGCTCGATCGCGTCCTCGACGGTCTGGCCGGTCAACGGGTTCTTCAGCTCCGCTGTGGCGACCGGGATCCCATTCACCAGCAGGCAGAGGTCGATCGTGTTCGCCGAGGCCGCCTCGTAGCGCAGTTGCCGCACCACGGTCAGCCTGTTCGCGTCGTATCGCGCCATGAGGTCCGGCGTGAGGCCGTGGGCCGGCCGGAAGTACGCCAGCCGTATCGTCACCGACACGTCCACGACGCCGTGCCGGAGGACGTCCACGGTCCCTCGCGCGTCGAGTTCCTTCGCCAGCCGATCCGAGAACCGCGACCGCGCAGCCGCCTCCCCTCCGTGGAGCTTCATGAGTTGCGACCACGACTCACCTTGGGTCGCGGAGATGAAGGCGAAGAGGTCCTCCCGGTCGATCCCGCGTCCGAGGTCGAACCTCTCCACGATGTCGGGGCCCGTCCCGACCCTGACGGCCTGCCAGCCCCCCGACGACACCAGCGACTCAGCGATGAACGCCTCGAACGCGGCCTCGTCCACGCCCACCGGGGTCATGCGGCCAGCCTCTCGATGGAGAGCTCGCCGGTCACGGCGGCGGTGATCAAGGCCTGGCGATGCTCGTGGAGGAGGGCGATCTGCCTCAGCAGAAGCTCGCGCACGCTCGCGTGCCTCGCAAACTGCCGATCAAGCTCGCCGGCGACCGCGACCTGCACGGCGGGCGACGGCCGCGGCACCTGGATCTCGAGGACTTGCGCGACGTTGACGCGACTGAACGTTGAACCGATCTTGGCGAGCTCCAACTGATCCGCGCCCAGCGAGTTGAGGACGTAGGTCAGGAACAGCTGATCCTCCGTCGCGGATCTGATGAGGCAGACGTCCTGGCCCATCGAGAACGGCGCACCGGAATCGACGTAGCAGGCGATCCCTACCGAAGCGTTGCGGCTGTACACGATGTCGCCCCGACGGGGCCGGCGCTGTCCGCCCGCCAGGTCGGCGAAGTCCTCCTCGCCGATGAACCGGGTGCATCGCCCAAGGTCGAGGCGGCCGGGGGTCGCGTCGCCAGGGCTCACGACCGGGAACCCCGAATCTAGATACGTAGGCGTCCTGTGCTTGCAGTCGATCACCGTCCAGAATCGCTTCAGAGGCACGCTCGGTGCACCCAGGCTGCCCAGGATGTGCCTCACTGCCAGGTTCATCCGCTCTTCGAGGAGCGCAAGCAGCAGCCGCTTCTTCTCGATGAGCGCGTCGATGCGGGGGGTCTCGACGTCGAGGAAGTCGGCGATCCGTTCCTGCTCCTGGAGTGCCGGCGCGCAGACAGGGAGCGCTCGCATGCGCTCTGCTGACAGATGGTGGATGTTCGCTCCGGTAGCGATGCTGGCGAAGAGCCCGCTCGTGAACGCGTGGCGGCACCACCATGCGAGGAACCGGGGATCGGTTCTCTGCGTTCTCGGCCGGACCCGCAACAGGGTGTTCTGGAAGCAGACGCGCCCGCCGATCTCAGACCTCCAGACCGCGGAGGCGCCAACCGCGGTGAGGCTCCCCGAACCCTCGGTGATCAACACGTCCCCGTCACGGAGTTCGAAGATCCGCTGCTCGTCCGGGGAGAAGTTCATCTCCTGGACGTCGCTCAGGTCCAGGCGACCGTCGGTCACGTTCGCTGCGCGTAGGTAGGGCACCATGCTCGGACCCTGGTGGTTCTCCGGTGAGCGCTGTCGTCCCAGGGTCACCTCCGCCACAGCGCTGAGTGGCCGCACCGGCGCCTCCGTCACTCGGTGACCTCCCCGAGCAGCGTCTGGATCTCCTCCTCCAGCGCCTTGATCTCCGCGTCGATCTCCATGAGGGGACGCGGGGGGATGGGGCGGTAGAAGTGCCGGGTGAGGGGGATCTCGTAGCCGATCCGCATCTTTTCGTGGTCGGCCCACGCGTCGGGCACGTAGGGCAGGACCTCGGCCTCCAGGTGGTCCTGGACGGCGGTGAGGTACTCGATGGACCGCAGCCTGTCGCTCGGATCCGCCTCGTACGTGACGCGCCTGGGAGGGAGCGGCACGCTCTCGTTGTCGCGCAGGTCTGGGTCGGGCTCGGTGTTCCCCTTGGTGCCGATGAGAAGGGGGGCATCGGGGTCGCGGACTGCGAGGAGCTCCATCAGGAGCTTCTGCTCGGCGGGCGACAATGAGAGCGGCTTCCCGATCGCCTTCACGGTCCTCTGCGCCTCGGAGCGGTCGGCGGACGCAAACCCAGCCGCCTCGCGGAGGGCGGCGAGGAGGCCGTCGCGCCGCTCGGGCGGCAGCTTCGCGACTCTGGCGTTGTCCTCCACGCCAGCGAGGGTCTCGTCGGTGATCTCCCAGCGAAGCCGCAGGGGGCGCTCCACGGTGATCCGCATGAAGCCGAACGCCTCGTTCGGGAGGATCTTCACCCGGTCGTTCTCGATGAACTCTCCGTAGAGGCGGGCGATTTCCGCGATCTGCCCATCGCTGATCAGCTTGCGCTTCTCGCCGAGGCTCTTCCGCATCTTCTCGAAGAGGTCGCGGGCATCGACGAGCTGCACCTTCCCGCGCCGCTCCGGGCTCTTGCGGTTCGTGACGACCCAGAAGTACGTGGAGATCCCGGTGTTGTAGAAGAGCTGGTCGGGGAGGGCGACGACGGCCTCCAACCAGTCGTTCTCGATGATCCAGCGGCGGATCTCGCTCTCCCCCGACCCGGCCCCGCCGGTGAAGAGGGGAGAGCCGTTGAAGACGATGGCGATCCGCGACCCTCCCTGCTCGGCCGGCTTCATCTTCGAGATCATGTGCTGGAGGAAGAGAAAGCTCCCATCATTGATGCGGGGGAGTCCGGCGCCGAACCGCCCCGCGAAGCCCCTCTGCTCCTGCTCGCGCCGAACCGCGTCCTGCACCTTCTTCCAATCCACCCCGAACGGCGGGTTGGCGAGCATGTAGTCGAACGTCTGCCCCTCATGGCCATCCTCAGAGAACGAGTTCCCGAGGACGATGCTCGAGGCGTCCTGGCCCTTGATCATCATGTCGCTGCGGCACACGGCGTAGGTCTCGGCATTCAGCTCCTGGCCGAACACCTCCAACCGGGCGTCAGGGTTCAGCGCACGAAGGTGCTCCTCAGCGACCGACAGCATGCCCCCGGTTCCGCAAGCGGGATCGAAGAGGCTCTTCTTGACCCCGGGGGTGCGGAGAAGGTGGTCGTCCTCGATGAAGAGGAGGTCGACCATGAGGCGGATCACCTCGCGGGGGGTGAAGTGCTCGCCAGCGGTCTCGTTGGAGAGCTCCGAGAACCGCCGGATGAGCTCCTCGTACAGGTAGCCCATCTCCAGGTTCGAGACGGCCTCCGGATGGAGGTCGATGTCGCAGAACCGGGACAGGACGAGGAACAGCAGGTTGGCCCTGTCGAGCTTCTCGATCTGAACGTCGAAGCCGAACTTCTCGATCACGTCCCGCGCCCCAGCCGAGAACCCCGCGATGTAGGCGCGAAGGTTGTCGGCGACGTTGTTCGGGTCGTCGAGAACTCTCGTGAGCGTCAAGGGGGAGATGTTGAAGAACTGCTGACCCGCGATCCCCTCCAGTACGGGATCGATGTTGGCCAGCCGACCCTTCAGCTCGGCGTTCCTCTTGAGGACCGCGCCCTTCGTCGGCTCCAAGACGCAGTCGAGCCGCCTGATCACGGTCAGGGGGAGGATGACCCTGCCGTACTCGGACTGCTTGTAATCCCCACGAAGAAGGTCGGCCACCGACCAGATGAAGGCCGCGTGGTTTCGCAGGGTCGCCGAGTCCGTCGTCGCCAAGACGAGCCTCCCTTTCGTCGTGGGCGGAGTAAGCACGACTTCCTTGTCGGTCACGGCGAGGTCCGCGGCATCTTACGAAACCGCGCGGTGGTCGCTTCGGCCTGGGCTCCGCCGCGGGACCGCTCGGACAGGTTGCGGCAGGTGCCAGGAATCGTGATCGACGCGCAGTCGCTGAGCGGCGACAAGGCGCTCACGCACCTCGCCAGCAGCATCCAGGCCTCTCGCGGGGCCCTCCGGCGCGACGCGGACGTCGTGGGAGAGGCGTCCAACGTCCCGTCGCGCGCCGGACGTGGGCCGTGCCGGTGATCGCTCCGTCAGGCATCGGACGGGTCCCGTTGCCGGACTTGCCCTGCTCGCTGGCGGCGGCGCCGCAGCCAACCCGGAGGCGGGGGAAGAACGCCGCGAAGGACCATAACGAAGATCCTCCAGCGGCCCATCGTCTTGCGAAGTGCCCGTCCCCGAGCGCGAAACTCGGCACGTTCTGCAGCGCGCCGGTCTTGGGCCTGGCGCTTACGCGTCGCCACGGCTTCCCACTCCTCAAACGCCTTGGACCATGAGAAGTCCTCGTGTATCTCGGCTGCCTGCGTGACTATCGTCGCACCCAGGAGGAGGAGCGGGAGAACGACGCCGAGCAGAACGAGCACTTTGCTGCCGTAGAAGTCTTCATTCCCTGCGAGGGCGGCGAGCGCAACGATCTCTGCAAGGGACATGAAGAGGGTGACCCCGCCCACCATGTAGGGGAAGATGGCGCGGTAGACGGGCTCTTCGAGCTCCCACCACTTCTCAAGGGTGAGTTGGAAGGCGACCGCCATGAGCAGGATTGGAATCAGTCCAGCGGTGGAGGCATAGAAGGCGATTTCTCCGGCGTTCACTTCTGTCTCACGCTACACGGTGCGTGATTGCCCTGGGCTCCGTCCCACCACGGCGCTCCCCTCGAAGTCGACCATGATCACGCGCACCTCAAGCGCCCCTTTGGCGTAGCGCGCCAGGTTGTCCGCGGCACGGGCGCAGAGGAGGGCACTGGCGGCGCGCAGGCCGGCCGCCTCCCACAGCTCCCAGGCGTGGCGGGCGGTGTTGGCCTCGCCCACCGCTGCGGCGAGGGCCTCGTCGCCGCCGGCGGCACGGGTGATCTCGGCGAGCAGGGCGGTGTCGACCTTGGAGCGGGTCCAGTGGGTCATCATGATCCCCGCCCCCAGCTTGGCCAGCTTCCCCGCCATCCCCACGAACACGAGGCGCTCCAGGCCGCGGGCCACCGCCCGTTTCAGGGCGTACCCCGTGAAGTCGCCGACCTCGATGAAGCACACCTCCGGCAGCTGCGGCATCAGCCGGCGGGCGGCGCGCTCGCTGCGACCCCCCGTCGTCAGCACCGCCGTCCGGGCGCCCTGCGCGCTCATCACGTCGATCGCCTGACCCACGCTCGCCCGCCACGCGGCGGTGGAGAACGGCCGGACGATCCCCGTCGTCCCCAAGATCGAGATCCCCCCGACGATCCCCAGGCGCGGGTTCGTCGTCTTGCGCGCCATGGCCTCCCCGCCCGGCACGCTCACCTCGACGGTCACGCCCACCCGGGCGAGGTCGAACACCTCACCCACCGCCG
>JBFLWO010000016.1:0-13139 GCA_040757755.1 Actinomycetota bacterium | reverse complement strand
CCGGCCCAGCTCGTCGCCGGTGAGCGGCCCCATGACGAGGAGGGGGGCGTCGTTGCCGGCGGCCCGCAGCTCCTCCGCCTCGCCGGCCGTCGCGACGGCGAGGGCCGACGCGCCGCCCTCCAGCGCGGCCCGCGCCACCGGCACGGCCCCGTGGCCGTAGCCCCCCGCCTTCACCACCGCCATGAGCGCGGCGGGCGCCGCCGCCCCGGCCAGGGCCGCGGCGTTGTGACGGATCGCCCCCAGGTCGATCCGGGCGGTGGCGCGGGCCGTGCCGCTCACGACGGGCGCAGGGCCCCCGGCAGCGCATCCGCCACGTCGCCCGCGACGGTGCCGTCGCCGCGGCCCGTCAGCTCGGCCGCCCGGCCGTGCACGGCGACCGCGGCGGCGGCCGCGGGGAACGGATCCATCCCCTTCGCGAGGAACGCCGCGACCACGCCGGTCAGGACGTCCCCGCTGCCGGCCGTCGACAGCGCCGGGCCGCCGGTGGCGTTCACCGCGACCGGGCCGCCCGGGGCGGCGACGATCGTGCCCGGCCCCTTCAGCACCACGACGGCGCCGCTGCGCTCCGCGAGGGCGCGGGCGGCGTCGAGCCGCCCCGCCTCCACGTCGGCGCGCGAGGCGCCGAGGAGGCGCGCGGCCTCACCGGCGTGCGGGGTGAGGACCGTGTGGCCGCGGCGCGCCCCGATCCACCCCGCCGCCTCGCCCAGATGCCACAGGCCGTCCGCGTCGACGACCACGGGGAGCCCCAGCCGTGGCAGGAGGTCGCGCAGGAACGCGGTCGTTCCCGGCCGCCGGCCGAGCCCCGGCCCCACCGCGGCCGCGGCCGTGCGGCCCGCCTCGGCCAGGACCGCGTCCACGGACGCCGCCCCGAACGCCCCGTCCTCCTCCGGGATCCCCGCCGTCATCACCTCGACGAGGTGGCCCGCCACCTCCGCCCGCACCCCGGCCGGGACGGCCGCGACCGTCAGGCCCGCGCCGGCGCGCAGCGTCGCGCGGCTCGCCAGGACGCCCGCCCCCACGAGGCCGGGGGATCCGCACACCACGAGCACCGCGCCCGCCCCGTACTTCTCCCCCGCCGCGGACTTCGCAGGCACCGCCGCCGCCGCGGCCCCGTCGACGAGCCACGCGGCGGGTGTCGACGCGACGGCGGTCGGGATGCCGATGTCGGCGACGACGACCTCCCCCGCCAGGGACCGCCCCGGCTCGACGTGCAGCCCCACCTTCGCCCCGTGGAACGCCACGGTCAGGTCCGCGCGGACGCACACGCCCGGCGCCCGGCCCGTGTCGGCGTCGAGACCGGACGGCACGTCCAGGCTCACCACCGGCCCGGGGGCGGACCGGATCGCGCGGATCGCGGCGGCCACCGGCCCCGCCGGCTCCCCCCTCGCGCCCGTGCCGAGGAGCGCGTCGACGACGACGCCCTCCTCCGCGGCGAGGCGGCGCGCGTCGAGGGCGCGCGGGCGGATGCCGAGCCGCGCCGCGATCGTCGCCATCGCCATCGCGTCGGGGGTCCCGGGCCGCGCCCCGGCGGGCGCGACGACCTCCACCTGCCACCCCGCCTCGGCGAGGTGACGCGCGACGACCATCCCGTCGCCGCCGTTGTTCCCCTTCCCCACCACGACCACGGCCCGGCCGGCGGCGGGGAACCGGGCGAGGACCGCGTCGGCGGCCGCGAGGCCCGCCCGCTCCATCAGCAGGAGGGACGGCATCGCGAACCGCTTCGCGGCGCGGGCATCGGCGTCGCGCACCGCGGCAGCGTCGAACAGCGGACGGGCGCCCGGAAGCGGCGGCGGGGTGTCGGCGCGCGCGGTCGGCATCGCGGGGATGCTACCCAGCCGCGCTCCCCTCGCCGGCGCCGCCCACGCGGCGGTGCGGCCGGTGGCGCAGGGAGGGGCGCCGCGTGCGGATCGGCTTCGGCGCGGCCCCAGCACGGCGGCGCGCGCTACCGCCGCAGGATCTTCTCCATCGCCTTCCCCCTCGCGAGCTCGTCGATCAGCTTGTCGAGGGAGCGGATGCGCCGCATGAGCGGGTCCTCGACCGCTTCCACGCGAACGCCGCACACGACGCCCGTGATGAGGGACGCGTCGGGGTTGGAGGCGGGCGCCTCCGCGAAGAAGGTTGCTAGGTCGGTCTCCCGCCGGATCTGGTCGCGCAGGCCGGCGGGGTCATAGCCCGTCAGCCAGCGGATGATGCGGTCCACCTCGTCCTTGGTGCGCCCCTTACGCTCCGCCTTCTGCACGTAGAGCGGGTACACCTTGGCGAACTTCATCGCGAAGACACGGTGCTGGGGCATCGCGGGTCGCTGTCGCAGGGTTGCGGACGGCTCGGTGGCCGGTGCGGGGAGGGGCACCGTCGCCGACGTCTCGGTCCGGGGCCACCGCACGCGACGGCTTCGCCCGTCGCCCGGAGAGCCCGGGCCACCAGGCGGAGCGGCGCTCCGAGCTCAGAGGTCCCCGCCTCCCGGTCACGCCGCGGGGTGGCCGGCCCCGCCGGATGCCCGCGCCTCTGACTCCGCGACCGCGACCGCGACCGCGTCGGTGCGGCTGTGGGTGAGCGCCAGGTGGATCCGCTCGACCCCCAGCGCGGCGGCGCGCTCGGCGAGGCGCCCGTGCAGGACGACCTCGGGGGCGCCGAAGCGCCCGTGCACCACCTCGGCCTCCTGCCAGCGGCGCATCCCCACCCCCAGGGCCTTGCCCACCGCCTCCTTCGCCGCGAACCGCACGGCGAAGTGCTGCGCGGGCTGCGCCCGCGAGGCGCAGTACGCGGCCTCGCCGGGGGTGAAGCACCGCTCCACGAGCCGCGGGCGGCGCGCCAGCGCCTCGGCGAACCGATCCACCTCGATCGTGTCCACGCCGAGGCCCACGACGGCCAACGCTAAACCTCTACTCGACGGTTACGGTCTTGGCGAGGTTGCGCGGCTGGTCGACGTTCAGGCCCTTCGCCTTCGCGATCTCGTAGGCGAAGAGCTGCAGCGGCACGATGGCCGTGATCGGCGACAGGAGCGCCGGGGTGCGCGGCGACCACAGCACGTCGTCGGCGTGCTGCGCGATCGTCTCGTTCCCCTCCGTCGCCACCGCGATGACCCGCGCCCCGCGCGCGCGCACCTCCTGGATGTTGGAGACCACCTTGTCGAGCACGTGGCCGTCGGTCGCGACGACCACCACCGGGGAGCCCTCGTCCAGCAGGGCGATCGGGCCGTGCTTCATCTCCCCCGCCGGGTACGCCTCGGTGGGGATGTAGGTGATCTCCTTCAGCTTCAGGGCGCCCTCGAAGCACACCGGCACGCCCACGTGGCGGCCGAGGTACAGGAAGAACGGGCGCTCCGCGTACTTGGCCGCCGCCGTCGCGATGCCCGCCACCGCGTCCGAGTTGAGGTACGACTCGACGAGGTGCGGCACCCGCCGGATCTCGTCCGCGATCTCGCGGGCCCCGGCCTGGGTGAGCGCCCACTTGAGACGCCCCAGCTTGAGGGCGAGGAGCGCCAGCGCCATGACCTGCGCCGTGTGCGTCTTCGTCGCCGCGACGCCGATCTCGAGGCCGGCGCGCGTCATGAGCGTGCCGTCCGCGTCGCGCGTCGCCTGCGACCCCATGATGTTCGTGACGGCGACGACGTGCGCGCCGCGCTCCCGCGCCACGCGCATCGCGGCGAGGGTGTCGGCGGTCTCGCCGCTCTGCGTGATGCCCAGCACCAGGTCCCCGGGGCCGGCGAGGCACGTGCGGTAGCGGTACTCGCTCGCGACCTCCACGTGCACCGGCACGCGCGCCCAGTCCTCGATCAGGTACCGGCCCACCAGGCCGGCGTGCAGGGAGGTGCCGCAGGCGACGATCTGCACCCGCTCCACCCGCGCCAGCGTGGGATCGTCGAGGCCGAGCGTGTCGAGGTCGACGCTGCCGTCCGCCCCGAGCCGGTCGCCGATCGTGTCGCGCAGCGCCTCCGGCTGCTCGTGGATCTCCTTGAGCATGAACGTCTCGAAGCCGCCCTTCTCGGCGGCGTCCACGTCCATGTCCACCCGCACGGGGGCGCGCGGCACCGGCCCGGACCCGTTCCACACGGTCGTGCCGTCGCCCTCCACCACCACGATCTCGCCGCTCTCGACGTGGATCACGTCGCGCGTCTGGGCGAGGAACGCGGGCAGCGCCGAGGCGAGGAAGCGCTCACCCTCCCCCACCCCGACGATGAGCGGGCACTCCTTGCGGGCCCCCACCAGGCGCCCCGGCTCGTCGGCGTGCATCGCGACGAACGCGTAGTGGCCCTCGAGGCGCGGGATGATCGCGCGGACCGCCTCCGCGATGTCGCCCCGGTACGCGCGGGCGATGAGGTGCGGCAGGACCTCGGTGTCGGTCTCGCTGAGGAAGGCGACGCCCTCGCCGCGCAGCTCGTCACGCAGCTTCGCGTAGTTCTCGATGATCCCGTTCATCACCACCGCGACCCGCTTCGCGGAGTCGAGGTGCGGGTGGGCGTTGGCCTCGGTGACGCGGCCGTGCGTGGCCCAGCGGGTGTGCCCCAGGCCCGTGACCGCACCGCTCTCCATGCCTCCACATGCCTGCAGCAGGTGACTCAGGTTGCCCTTCGCCCGCACCAGCTCGATCGCGCCCTCGTCGAGCAGGGCGATGCCGGCGGAGTCGTAGCCCCGGTACTCCAGCCGCTGCAGTCCGTCGAGGAGGAGGCCCTGGCAGGCCCGATGTCCGACGTAGCCGATGATCCCGCACATCGCTTCACCCCTGGCCGAGTGCCGACTCAACGACGCGGGCGATGGTACCGCACCACTCCGCGCACTCCCGATCCGTGGGCGCCTCGACCATCACCCGCACGAGGGGCTCGGTCCCCGACGGGCGCACCACGACGCGCCCATCCTCGCCCAGCGACTGCTCCGCGTCGCGCACCGCCTGCCACACGCAGTCCGCGCCGGTGAGGCCCGACTTGTCCGCGACCCGGATGTTCACCAGCTTCTGCGGCATCCGCGTCATCACGGCGGCCGCCTGGGCCAGGGTCTCGCCGCGGTCGCGCAGCGCCTGGAGGAGCGTGAGGGCGGCGGCGAGTCCGTCGCCGGTGGGGCCGTGACGCAGGTTGATGAGGTGGCCGCTCTGCTCCCCGCCCAGCACGTAGCCGCCGCGGCGCATCTCCTCCAGGACGTAGCGGTCCCCCACGTCCGTCCAGCGCACCTCGATGCCCGCGTCGGCCATGGCGCGCCGGAACCCCAGGTTCGTCATGGTGGTCGTGACGACGGCGCCCCCGTCGAGGAGCCCCGCGGCCCTCATCCACAGCGCCGACACCGCCAGGATGCGGTCGCCGTCGACGACCTCCCCGGCCGCGTCCACCGCGAGGACCCGGTCGGCGTCGCCGTCGAATGCGAGCCCCAGGTCGTGCCCGCCCTCCACCACCGCGGCGCGCAGCGCGGCGAGGTCGGTGGAGCCGCAGCCGGAGTTGATGTTCACCCCGTCCGGCTCCGCGGCCATCACGGCGAGACGCGCCCCCAGGCGCTCCAGGGCGCGCGGCGCGGTGCGGGCCGCGGCGCCGTTCGCGCAGTCGACGGCGATGCTGAGGCCCGTGAGGTCCGGCGCGACCCGGCCGAGCAGGTGCTCGAGGTACCGGTCGCAGCCCTCCGGCCAGTGCTCGATCCGCCCGACGCCGGCGCCGACGGGCCGCGGCCCGTCACCGGCGAGGCCCGCCTCGATCGCGGCCTCCTCGGCGTCCGGCAGCTTGAACCCGTCGGGGCCGAACAGCTTGATGCCGTTGTCCGGGAACGGGTTGTGGGAGGCGCTGATCACCGCGCCGGCCGCCGCCCCCGTCTCGACGACGAGCTCCGCCACGGCGGGGGTGGGCAGCACCCCGGCGAGGACGACGTCGGCGCCGGCGCTGGCGAGGCCCGCGGCGAGCGCGCCCTCCAGCATCGGCCCGCTGCGGCGGGTGTCACGGCCGACGAGCACGCGCGCGCCCGGGCCGAGGCGGCCCGCGACGGCCCGCCCCAGGGACAGGGCCAGCTCGGGCGTGAGCCCGCCGTTGGCGACGCCACGGACGCCGTCCGTGCCGAAGAGGGTGCGCGTCGACGCGCTCACGGCATCCTCCTTCCGGCCACGGTGTCGTGTGGCCTGCTGCGGTCCGGGTCGCCCTCGCCACGCGGGCGCGACCCCCATGACGGCAACCTGAACGCGGCCGCTCCGCCCGCCCGAAGGTCGCTCATCACGAACATCTTCGGACGGAACGGAGCCGACTTGATCGCGTTTACCGCTTCGAGAACTGCGGACGCTTGCGGGCGCCCTTCAGACCGGCCTTCTTCCGCTCGGTCATGCGGGCGTCACGCGTGAGGAACCCCTGCTTCTTGAGCTCCGGGCGGAGCGTCTCGTCGGCCTCGACGAGGGCCCGCGCGATGCCGTGGCGCAGCGCCCCGGCCTGGCCGGAGATGCCGCCGCCGTGCAGCCGCGCCACCACCGAGTAGCGCCCGTCGGTGCCGGTCGCCGCGAACGGGGCCCGGGCCTGCGCCGCGAGGACGCGGCGGGGGAAGTACTCGTCGACGGGGCGGCCGTTGACGGTGATCGTGCCGTCGCCGGGCGCGAGGATGACCCGGGCGATCGAGGTCTTGCGCTTGCCGGTGCCCCGCGACGGGGACTGGACGGCGGGGGCGTCGGTCGTCACGAGGAAACCTCCACGATGCGCTCCAGGCGGAGCGGCTTCGGGTCCTGAGCCTGGTGCGGGTGCTCCGGACCGGCGTAGATCTTGAGCTTGGTGAGCTGGGCGCGCCCCAGGCGGTTCTTCGGGAGCATGCCGCGCACCGCCGTGCGGAGGACCTCCTCGGGGCGGCGGGCGAGCTGCTCGGCGAGGGTGCGGCTGGACAGGCCGCCCGGGTACCCGGAGTGGCGGTAGTACAGCTTCTCCCGGAGCTTCTTGCCCGTCACCGAGATCTTCTCCGCGTTGACGACGACGACGAAGTCGCCGGTGTCGATGTGGCGGGTGTAGAACGGGTTGCGCTTGCCGATCAGCGTCTCGGCGATGACCGACGCCAGGCGCCCCAGGTTCTGCCCCTCGGCGTCGACGACGTACCAGGAACGCTGAACGCTGCCCGGCTTCGCGCTGGGTGTCCGAACGGGAATCGCTGTCCTCCTCACACACAGAAAGGCGGCGCATCGCGCCGCCAGAACGGCGACGAATCGTAGGAGAGTGCGACCTTCTTCGTCAAGGCCGAAGGGCGCCGCCCCTCGATGACGTCCGCCTCCGACGCTACCGTTCCCGCCACGGTCCCGCCCGGACGGAGGAGCCGACCGGGGGCCGAGAGCGAACGGGGGCAGTACATGGCCAGCGCGGTCAGCCGGTGCATCGCGGTCGCCGCCCACGGGCGGCGGTGCCAGCAGAGCCGCTACAAGGGAAGCCCCTACTGCTGGCACCACATGCAGAGCCGCAAGGTGCCCGCACCCAGCCGGCTGCGCTCCTCCTCCCGCCGGGAGCAGGCGGCCCCGCCGGTGGAGCTCGCCGCCGTCGCCGCCGCCCAGCGGGAGGCCGAGGCCGCCCTCGCGCTGCGCCTCATGCGGATCCTGGGGCGCGACACGAGCGCCCAGGTGCTGCAGGCCCTCGAGTCGGACCCGAACGGGTCCATCACCCTCATCCGCCACACGGGCGGCGTCGCGGTGTGGCGGGCCCCCGCCCGCGCCCGCGCCACCGGCACCGGCTGATCCCGGCGGCCGGTCCGGGACCGGCCTTCGCCGGGACGGCACGGGCGCCACGGCCGGCGTCCCCCTGACCTGCACATCCCGGGCGCGGCCCCCGCCGGGGCCGCGCCGCGGACGCTACTCCCACTCGATGGTGCCGGGCGGCTTCGACGTGATGTCGAGCGCGACCCGGTTCACCCCGGGCACCTCGTTGATGATGCGGCTCGCGATCCGCTCGAGAAGGTCGTGCGGCAGGCGCGCCCAGTCCGCCGTCATCGCGTCGTCGCTCGTGACGGCGCGGATCACGATGGGGTACGCGTAGGTGCGCTCGTCCCCCATCACCCCCACGCTGCGCACCGCGGGGAGGATCGCGAAGCTCTGCCACAGGTCCCGGTACAGGCCGGCGCGGCGGATCTCCTCCTGCAGCACGAAGTCCGCCCGGCGCAGGATGTCGAGGCGCTCCGCCGTGACGTCGCCGATGATGCGGATCGCGAGGCCCGGGCCGGGGAACGGCTGGCGCCACACCATGCGCTCCGGCAGGCCCAGCTCCTCCCCCACCACGCGCACCTCGTCCTTGAAGAGCTGCCGCAGCGGCTCGACGAGCTCGACCTCCATGTCGTCCGGCAGGCCGCCGACGTTGTGGTGGCTCTTGATCGTCGCCGCGTCGCGCGACCCGGACTCGATGACGTCCGAGTAGAGGGTGCCCTGCACCAGGTACCGGACGCCGCCGAGGCGCCGCGCCTCCCGCTCGAACACCCGGATGAACTCCCGGCCGATGATCTTGCGCTTCTCCTCGGGGTCCGTCACCCCGGCGAGCACCGACAGGAAATGGTCCTGCGCCTTCACGTGGACGAGCGGCACGTGGAAGTGGTTCCCGAACGCCTGCTCGATCTGCTCGCCCTCGTTCATCCGCATGAGGCCGTGGTCGACGAACACGCAAGTGAGGCGGTCCCCGACGGCCCGGTGGACGAGGAGCGCCGCCACCGCGGAGTCCACCCCGCCGGACAGGGCGCACAGCACCCGCCCCTCGCCCACCTGGGCGCGGATGCGGGCCACCTGGTCCTCGATGACCTGCGTGGCGGTCCACGTGGCGGAGCAGTCGCACACGTCGAACAGGAAGCTCTTGAGGAGGTCCGTGCCGAACGGCGTGTGCTTCACCTCGGGGTGGAACTGCACGCCGTACATCCGCCGCGCCCGGTCCTCCATCGCGGCGACGGGGCTGGACGCCGTGTGCGCCACCACCCGGAAGCCGGGGGGCGCCGCCACCACCGCGTCGCGGTGGCTCATCCAGCAGGTCTCCGCGGGAAGCTCCCCGAACAGGCCGTCGCGGGACACCACCTGGAGCTCCGTCTTGCCGTACTCGGCCGCGCCGGTGGGGGCGACCTCCCCGCCGAGCGCCTGCGCCATGGCCTGCATCCCGTAGCAGATGCCGAGCACCGGGACGCCGAGCTCGAGAAGCGCGGGGTTCAGCGGCGGCGCGCCCGGCGCGTACACGCTCGCCGGCCCGCCGGACAGGACGATGCCCGACGGCTCCAGCGCCGCCACCTCGTCCGCCGTCACGTCGTGCGGGACGAGGGCGCTGAACACCCGGCACTCCCGGATGCGGCGCGCGATGAGCTGGCTGTACTGGGCGCCGTAGTCGACGACGAGCACCCCGCCGGGCACGGCGGTGGCGAGCGCCGGGTCGAGCGCGGGGCCGCGGCGGGCGGCCGGGGCGGTCGTGTCGCTCATCCCATCCCGACGGCCTGCGCCACCTGGAGCTTCTTGCCCTCGGTGCGGATGGACGGGGCCACCATGACCTCGCACTTCTGGAACGCCTGGATCGAGTCGTAGCCGCAGGTCGCCATCGCGTTGCGGAGGCCGCCGACGAGGTTGAGGGACCCGTCGTTCTCGTGGGCCGGGCCGACGAGGATCTCCTCGAGGGAGCCGAGGGTCTGGGTCTTGACCCGGGTGCCGCGGGGCAGCTCGGGGTGGAAGGTCGCCATGCCCCAGTGGTAGCCGCGGCCCGGGGCCTCGGCGGCGCGGGCGAGCGGGGAGCCGATCATGCAGGCGTCGGCGCCGCACGCGACGGCCTTGGCGAGGTCGCCGCCGTAGCTGAGGCCGCCGTCGGCGATGACGTTCACGTACTGGCCGGTCTCGAGCAGGTGCTGCATGCGGGCCCCGGCCGCGTCGGCGACGGCGGTGGCCTGCGGAACGCCCACCCCGATCACCTGGCGGGTGGTGCAGGCGGCGCCGGGGCCGACGCCCACGAGGACGCCGACGGCGCCGGTGCGCATGAGGTGCAGCGCGGTCTGGAACGAGGCGCAGCCGCCGACGATGACGGGGACGGGCAGCTCGGCGATGAACCGCTTCAGGTTGAGCGGCTCGCTGACGGTGGAGACGTGCTCCGCCGAGACGACGGTGCCCTGGATGACGAGGACGTCGAGGCCGGCGTCGAGGGCGACCTCCACGTACTTCTCGACCCGCTGCGGCGTGAGGGAGGCGGCGGCGAGCACCCCGGCTGCCTTGACCTCCTTGATGCGCTCGCGGATGAGCTCGGGCTTGATCGGCTCGGTGTAGATCTCCTGCATCGCCCGGGTCGCCTCGGCCGGGGAGAAGGAGGCGATGCGCTCCAGCTCGGTGTCGGGCTCCTCGTAGCGGGTCTGGATGCCCTCCAGGTTCAGCACGCCGAGGCCGCCGAGCTTGCCGATGGTGATCGCCGTGCGCGGGTTCACCACGCCGTCCATCGCCGAGGCGAGGAGCGGGATCTCCAGCCGGTAGGGGCCGAGCTGCCAGGAGAGGTCAACGTCCTCGGGGTCACGCGTGCGCCGGCTCGGCACGATCGCGATCTCGTCCAGGCCATAGGCCCGGCGCCCCTTCTTGCCCCGACCGATCTCGATCTCCATAGGCCCCCTCAGCCCTCCATCGCCTGGTGCTCACGGGCGCCGGCCCACGACGACCATCTGCCCTGTCCCGGGACAGAAAAACCCAGGCCGGCGATCACCGTGCCTGGGCTCTCGTCTGGATGGTGAAGTTGACCTCGCCCCACGTCGTGCCGCCGAGGTTATCAATCGCGCCCCCGGCGCAACGCGCGTTGCGGACCTGAAATCCCGCTCGGCGCGGCGTTCGGCGCGAGCCGGGACACGTGTCACGGACGGCGCGGCCGCGCGGCGGGCGCGTCATCGCACCGCCGTCGTCTCCGTGACCTCGACCTGGCGCAGGAACGCCTCGACGTCGGCCAGGTCGAACACGCACGCCCCGAGCATCTGCGTGTTGGCGGCGCCGGCGGCGACGGCGCGGCGCAGCGCCTGCTCCGGCTCCATCTGCGCGTACCAGCCGGACAGGAAGCCGGCGAGGAACCCGTCCCCGGACCCGACGGTGCTCACCACCTCCTCGAGGGGGGTGAGGCGGGCGAGGAAGGCGCGGCGGCGGCGGCCGTTGCCGAAGAACGCGACGCAGCCGCCCTCGTCGTGCACGAGCGCGACCGACGCCCCCATGTCGACGAGCTCCTCCGCGCCCGCCAGGGCGTCGGCGTCGTCGCCGAACTCGTAGCCCAGGATCTCCTCCGCCTCCCGGCGGTTCACGCTGACGATCGTCGGCTCGGCGGAGAGCCCGGCGCGCAGCCGCGGGCCGGTGGCGTCGAGGGCGGAGTGCAGCCCGTCGCGGCGCAGCCGCTGGATGGCGACGGCGTAGATGTCGTCGGGCACGTGCTGCGGCAGGGACCCGGCGAACACGACGATGTCGGCGCCCTTGCTGAGGTACTGGAGCTTGTCGAACAGGACCTCCAGCTCGTCCTCCCGCACGAAGGGGCCGTACTCGTTGATCTCGGTGACGAGCGTGTTCGTGGGGTCCGCGACGGCGGTGGAGGTGCGGGACTCCTCGTCGATCCGCACGAAGTCGTTGAGGATCCCCTCCCGGGTGAGCTCCTCGACGATGACGGTGCCGGTGCGTCCGCCGGCGAGCCCCGTTGCGATGACGGGCTCGCCGAGGCGCTTCAGGGCGCGGGCGACGTTCACGCCGTGGCCGCCGGGGAGGGCGAGCGACGACGACGCCCGGTGGCGGTGGCCGACCTGCAGGTTCGGCACGCTGAGCGTGCGGTCGAGGGCGGCGTTGAGCGTCACGGTGAGGATCACGGCGTCACCTGGTCCCATGCGGCGCGGAGGCGGTCGACGGCGCCCGGCCCGGCGACGTTCCGCTCCGCGACGAGCGGCACGGTGCCGAGCACCCGGTCGCCGGCGCGGACGGTGACGCGCCCCACCACCTGGCCGCGGCGGATCGGGGGCACCACCTCGGGGGTCGCGACGACCCGCTCGGTGATCGGCTCGGACAGGAGGATGGGGGCGGCGATGCGGCCGCGCGCGGCGAGCCCCACCGTCACCCCGGGCCGGTTGCGCACCCGGGCGCGGCCGAACACCTGGCCGTCGCGCACCAGCACCGGCCGGGCGAACTGGGAGAACCCCCAGGTCAGGAGCCGCTCCCCGTCGGCCACCCGGGCCGCCTCGCTGGGCGACCCGATGAACGCGGCGTACAGCTCCACGCCGAGGGACTCCCGGCGGGCGTGGGCGACGAGGGCGTAGCCGGCCCCGTCGGTGTGCCCGGTCTTGACCCCGTCGACCTCCGGGTCGACGGCGAGCAGGTCGTTCTGGTTCTGGAGCACGCGGCGGCCCCCTCCCGGGGCGGGGATCGTGGCCGTCCTCCTCGCGACGATTGCACGGACCTCGGGGTGCGTCATCAGCTCGCGGGCGAGCGTGACCAGGTCGCGCACCGACGCGCGGTGCCCGGGCCGGTCCAGGCCGTGCGGGGTGACGAAGTGGGTGCGGGTGAGGCCGAGCTCCGCCGCCCGCCGGTTCATGAGGGCGACGAACCGTGCCTGGCTGCCGCCGACGTGGTCGGCGAGGGTGATGGCGGCGTCGTTGCCGCTGGGCACGAGGAGCCCGACGAGGAGGTCGCGCACCGTGCGCCTCTCCCCCGCCGCGAGGCCCGCGGAGGAGCCACCGACGAGGGCCTCGCGGGGCACCACCGCGGTCTCGTCGAGGGAGGCGCGCTCCACCGTGACGAGGGCCGTCATCATCTTCGTGGTGCTCGCCATCGGCAGCGCCCGGTCGGCGCCCCGCTGCGCCAGCACGGTGCCGGACTGCGGCTCCACGACGATGTAGGAGCCGGCGCTCACGCCGGACGGGCCGGCCGCCGCGGCGGGCACGGCGAGGGCCGCGACGAGGAGGGCGGCGAGGACGGCGCGCCGGCCGCCCCGGCGTGCCGCCGCGAGCCGTGCTGCGCAGGTCCCGACCGTCGCGCACCGGGGCGCTCTCACGGCGTCGACTCTACCAGCGGGTCCGGCGCTCCCCACCCCGGAAACGTGCGGTGCGAGCGAGAGGCGGCGGTAGGATCCCGAGCCGTGACCACCTCGCGAACCGTGGGTGAGGAGCGCAGCCTGGAGGTGCAGGTCGGGCCCCTGTTCGGCGTGGAGGTGCGCCCCAGCCGGGTGTTCGTGTGGCAGGGGGGCGACCGGGGGGCGCGGC
>JBFLWO010000015.1:0-13469 GCA_040757755.1 Actinomycetota bacterium | reverse complement strand
GCTGCCCGCCCGCCTCCCCGCCGTTCCCCGACGCGGCGCCGGCCTCGGCCACGGCCGCACGGGCCGCCTTCGGCGGGGTGCGGGAGCTGCGCGGCCCGGTGCGCGCGGGCGCGGCACCGGACTTCGACGCCGCCGCGGCGGCCTCCTCGAGGTACGGGTTCTCGCCGATCATCCGCTTCATGACGAGCTGCTGGCCGCAGGTCCACAGGTTCGTGGTGAGCCAGTAGATGACCACCCCGGTCGGCACCGCGTAGGTCGTCACGAAGAGGACGGCCCCGAGGGGGATCGCCCGCATCATCCACTTCTGGTTGGCGGGGGTCCCCGGGTTCATGCTGAGCTCGCTCGACAGGAGCTGGGAGATCGCGTAGATCGCCAGGAGGACGCCGGCTCCCCACCCGATGTCGAGCAGGTCCTTCGCCACGTCCGGGACGATCCACATGAAGTCGAGGTTCGGGCGCCCCTCGGCCGCACGGGAGAAGTCCCGCAGCGTGTAGTAGAGGACGATGAAGATCGGCAGCTGCGCGACGAGCGGCAGGCACGAGGAGAACGGGTTGATCTCGTTCTCCCGGTAGAACTTCATCATCTCCTCGTTGAGCTTCTGCCGGTTCCCCTTGTACCGGGCCTGGAGCTCCTTGATCTGCGGCGCGTACGCCTGCATGCGCCGCATGGACCGGTACTGCTTGAGGAACAGCGGCAGGATGAGGAGCCGCGTGATGAGGGTGATGGTCACGATGGCCCACCCGTACGTCAGGTGGACGTCGTCGTGCAGGAAGTCGAGGAGCGCCGTGAAGGCGTCTTTGGCGGCGGAGAACGGGTTCACGTGCGGAAGATGCGCTGGTCGCGCGGGTAGTCGACGCCGCCGGGGGTCCACGGGTTGCAGCGCAGGAGCCGCCAGCCGGCGAGCACCGCGCCGCGGAGGACCCCGAACTCCTTGATCGCCTCGGCGGCGTACGCCGAGCAGGTGGGGTGGTACCGGCAGCGGCGCCCGAACAGGGGCGACACGAACCGCTGGTACGCCCGGATGGGCGCGAGGGCCACCGGCCTCATCGGCCGACCGTCGCGGCGGGGGCGAGTCGCTCGAGCAGCTCCCGCAGGCGCTCGCCGAGGGCGGAGCTTCCCCGCTCCGCCTCGTACTCGGCGACGCCGGGGCGCGCGATGACGACGACGTCGGTCCGGGCCGGGAGGATCCCCCCGGCGAGGGCGAACTGCTCCCGCAGCACGCGCTTCACGCGGTTGCGCTCGACGGCCCCGCCGACCTTCCGCGACACGGACAGGCCGAGGCGCGCCGCGCCCTCCGCCGGGTCGCCGGCGTCGCGCTGGAACGCGTAGACCACGAGGTGGCGGTTCGCGGCGGACCGGCCGCGGCGGTACACGGCGTCGAAGTCGCGCGAACGCGTCAGCCGGCCGCGACGGGACCGGGGCGCCTCAGCCGAGGCGGTCATGGCGACCCTACGCGGAGAGGCGCGCCCGGCCCTTGGCGCGCCGGCGCTTGAGGATCGCGCGACCCGCCCGGGTGCTCATGCGCACGCGGAAGCCGTGCGTCTTCTTTCGCTTGCGCTTGTTGGGCTGGTAGGTGCGCTTCACGCTGGGCCGTGCTCCTCTGTCTTCGTGGCGCGCAGCGTCAGGCCGCGCGCGGACCGCGGGAGTCTACCAGCTGAGGGCGTCCCCGCCCCGTCCACAGGTGTGGACAAGGCTGTTGACAACCCTTGTCGCGGGCTTCGCGAAGCCGTTTCCTCCCCCCCGCAGGTCGGGTCTCCGAGGGGGGTCGACGACGTTTTTGCCGCATCCTCGGCCTTTCGTTCTCCACAGGCCCCCGACCCCCCTGGACGCCCGCCGGGCCGTTGGTAGATTGCCGCCCCCCAGCGCCCCGATGACGACCTCCTTCGCCCTCAGCACGCCGCCCGACACCCTGCCTCGGGTGGCACTCGCCGACCCGCCCGCGCGCGTTCGCGAGGCGCCACCCGTCTGCGTGCGGCTCGCCGTGCACGGCGACGGCCTCGAGCCGCCCCGGGTCGACGAGATCCGCGAGCGCGACCCCGCCGCCGCCATCGAGGAGACCGTCGAGCGCGTCCTGCGCCACACCGCGCTGCCCGCCCTCGCCGTCCGCGAGATCGTCGAGAACCTCGTCCACGCCGGCTTCTCCGGCGCCACCGTCACCGTCCTCGACGGCGGCCGGGTCGTACGCGTCTCCGACACCGGGCCCGGCATCACGGACCTCGAGCGGGCCCTCGCCCCCGGCTACTCCACCGCCGACGAGGCGGCGCGCCGCGTGATCCGCGGCGTCGGCTCCGGCCTGCCGCTCGCCGGCGGCCTCCTGCGCGCCTGCGGCGGGCGCCTCGACGTGGGACCGAACCTCGGACGCGGCACCGTCGTCAGCATGTCGGCCCCCGTCGGCCAGGTCCCCCTCGGGGAGGCGCCCCTCGGCGAGACCGCCCGGCGGCTCCTCGCCCTCCTCGTCGAGGTCGGACCCGCCGCCCCCGCCGCCCTCGCCGGCGAGCTCGACGTGCCGCTCGGCGAATGCGGCCGTGAGCTCGCCCTCCTCGAGCACCGCGGGCTCGTCACGCGCGCCGCCGACGGCGGACGCACCCTCACCGGCACAGGCTCGGCACTGGTCGCGACGCTCTTCTGATGGGCACATCGCTCGACACGGGGGCGCGCCCCGGCGCGCCGACGGTGATCCTCGGCGGCCAACCCGGCCCCGTCGCCCTCTCCGCCCCGGCGGAGGACGCCGCCCGCGTGTGGTCCGTCGTCCTCGACCGCCTCCGCGGCACCCTCAACGCCGCCACCTTCGGGATGATCTTCGAGCGGGCCCGCGCCGTGAGCCTCACCCCCACCCGCATCCAGGTCGCGGTCGAGACCGACTTCGCCCGCACCTGGATCTTGCAGCGCTACCACACGGTCCTGAAGGACGCGCTCTTCGAGGTGCTCGGCGTCGACATCCACCTCGACGTCGAGGTGGCCCCCACCGAGGCGCCCCCGCCGGGCGAGGCGCCCGCCGCCGAGGCGCCCGCCGCCGCCCCCGCGCCCGTCCCCGCCCGCGGCGGCAGCAGCCAGCTGCAGGCGCGCTTCACCTTCGAGACCTTCGTGATGGGCCCGTCCAACCGGCTCGCCCACGCCGCCGCCATGGCCGTCGCCGAGATGCCCGCCCGCTCCTACAACCCCCTGTTCATCTACGGGGGCGTCGGGCTCGGCAAGACGCACCTCCTGCACGCCATCGGCCACTTCACCAAGCGCTACCACGACGAGCTCACCCTGCGGTACGTCTCCGTCGAGACGTTCACCAACGAGTTCATCAACGCCCTCCGCGACGGCGGCATGCGCAGCTTCAAAGACCGCTACCGCAACGTCGACGTCCTCCTCATCGACGACATCCAGTCGCTCGCCGGCCGGGAGCAGACGCAGGAGGAGTTCTTCCACACGTTCAACGCCCTGCACGACAGCGGCAAGCAGATCGTGATCTCGTCCGACCGCCCCCCGAAGGCGATCGCGACCCTGGAGGAGCGGCTCCGGTCCCGGTTCGAGATGGGCCTCATGACCGACATCCAGCCCCCGGACGTCGAGACCCGCATCGCGATCCTCCAGAAACGCGTCCAGCACGACGGCTACAAGATCCACGACCCCGACGTGCTGCCGTACATCGCGTCGCGCATCACCACCAACGTCCGCCAGCTCGAAGGCGCCCTCACCCGCGTCGTCGCCCACGGATCCATCGGCGGGCGCCCCGTCACCGTCGACCTGGCCCGCGAGGTGCTGCAAGACCTCCTGGCCAGCGACGACGAAACCATCGACATCGCCGCCGTCCAGGGCGAGGTGTGCCGCTACTACGGCGTGTCCATGGCGGAGCTGAAAGGCCAGAAGCGCACCAAGCGCCTCGTCGTGCCCCGCCAGGTCGCCATGTACCTGTGCCGGGAGCTCACCGACTCCTCCCTCCCGCAGATCGGCCGGTCCTTCGGCGGCCGCGACCACAGCACCGTCATCTACGCGGTGCAGAAGGTGAAGGAGCAGATCTCCCAGGAGGGCGAGGTCTACGGCGCCGTCCAGGACCTCACCCGACGACTTTCCTCGACCTGACGGTCGGCGTCCCCTCCTTCCTCGGTCCGGCCCGGTTCCCCGACCGTTAGGTCGAGGGGAATCGGGTCGCCGGTTCCCTGCTGTCGTTCCCTGCGTTCCTCGCTGACGCCGGCGCATCCCTGAAACGGGACGCGCCGGCCCGGGAACCCCCTTCCGTCACCGGCGCGGGCACCCTCCGTCACCGGCACGACGTGATCCGGCCGGGGCGTCTCCCTTCCCGCGAGCCCTCGCCAGGCCCTCCCGATGCCGGGCCGTGGTGTGGGGATGTCTGTTGACCGCCCCGCTTCTCGTGCGCGATCGGCTCACAGTCCTCCCGGCGGGTTCCTCGGGATGCATCTCCTCCACGCGCAACCCCCGGTTCCTCCCCAGGTCGGCCAACACGCCGCGGGGCGCCACATCCCAGTGCTGATGCCGTGTTCGCGCGTGCTCCCCAGCGTCCCCAGCACCTACTACGACGACGAGTATTTCTTCTGAAAGAAGAACACCAAACGTCGGGGAACCGGGGGCTGGGGACAGGCAGCCGTCGGGCCGGGAAGGTAGCCTCCGGGCATGCGCCTCACCGTCGCCAGGGACGAGCTCGCCGCCAAGCTGGCGCTCGCGGGCCGCGTCGCCTCCAGCAAGACGACGATCCCCATCCTCAGCCACGTCGCGCTCGTGGCCCAGGAGGGCGTCGTCGAGCTCCGCTCCACCGACATGGAGCTCAGCCTGCGCCTCCCCCTCGAGGCCGCCGTCGAGGAAGCCGGCGCCGTCGTCCTGCCGCGCCTCGCCTCCGACATCGTCCGCACCCTCGCCGAAGGCAGCGTCCTCGTCGAGCACAAGACCGGCGAGGGGTCCGCCACCATCGCCGCCGGCGGCTCCTCGTTCACGCTCAACTGCCTGCAGGAGTCCGAGTACCCCGCCCTCCCCGTCGACGAGGGCACCGGCGTCGAGATCCCGGCGAGCGTCCTCGGCGGCACCGCCGAACGCGTCGTGCGGGCCGCCTCCCGCGACGAGTCGCGCCCCGTGCTCACCGGCGTCCTCGTCCGCATGGGGTCCGACGGCCTCACCATGGTCGCCACCGACTCCTACCGCCTCGCCGTCAAGCAGACCCCGCTCGACACCCCCCCGGCCCAGCCCCTCGAGGCGATCGTCCCCGCCCGGGCCCTCGTCGAGGTCGGCCGCCTCGTGTCCGCGCTCGGCGCCGACACCGTCGAAATCGTCCTGGGCGCCGACAGCGCCCTCTTCCGCATCGGCGCGGCGCGGCTCACCAGCCGCCTCATCGACGGGCAGTTCCCGGACTACCGCCAGCTCCTGCCCGACCGCTTCGAACACGAGCTCGTGTTCGACCGCGCCGAGCTCCTCGCCGTGCTCACCCGCATCGGCGTCCTCGCGCAGCGCGCCGCCCCCATCCGCCTGCTGCTGCAGGAAGGGTCGATGACGGTCGCGGCGATCAGCGAGCAGCTCGGCCAGGGGCGCGAGACGATCCCCACGGCGTTCACCGGCGACCCGGTGGAGATCGGGTTCAACGCCGACTTCCTGCGCGACGGCGTGGACGGCATCGAGGGCGAGGAGGTCCGGATCGGGTTGATCAGCCCGCTCCGGCCCGGGCTGTTGAGGGGAGCGAACGGTGACTACCGCTACCTCATCATGCCCATCCGCCTCAACGCCTGAGCCGCCGGTGGGCGGCCCGTGCTGGCGGGCCCGCAGGCTGGAGGTCGCGGACCTGCGGCCGTGGACGCGTCTCGCCGTGGACCTGCCCGACGGCTGCGTCGCCCTCGTCGGGCCGAACGGCGCGGGCAAGACCTCCCTCCTCGAGGCCCTCACCCTCGCCTGCCTCGGCGTGTCCCCCCGCACCACCCGCGAGGCCGAGGCCGTGCGCCGCGGCGCGGAGGCCCTGCACGTCACCCTCGACCTCGACGGGCCCGGCGGGGCGCGGCGGCGCGAGATCGGCGTCGCCCCCGGCGTCGGCCGCCGGCTGCGGCTGGACGGCGAGCCGGTGCGGGGACTCGGCGCGTGGCGCGCCCCGGGGGCCGTCCTCGTGTTCCTGCCGGAGGAGCTTCGCGCCGTGAAAGGGCCGCCCGCCGCCCGCCGCCGCCACCTCGACCGGCTGCTCGAAGCCGCCGTGCCCGGCTACGCCGCCCACCTCGGTGACTACGCCACCGCCCTCACCCAGCGAAACGCCCTCCTCCGGCGCGTCCGGGCGGGCGTCACGGGGGCGGCGGGCCTCGGCCCGTGGGAGACCCAGATGGCGCGGGCGGGAGCCGCGCTCGTCGCGGCACGCCGCCGCGCCGTGCAGGAGCTTCGCCCCGTGTTCGCCGCGTGGCTCGCCCGCCTCGGCGGCGGCGACGGCGGGGACCTGCGGCTGGAGCACTCCCCCGCCGACGTCGCGGACGTCGCCGACGGCGACCTCGAGGCGGCGCTCCTCGACGGGTGGCAGCGGTCCCGGGACGTGGAGCTGCGCGCCGGCCACACCCTGCGCGGCCCCCACCGCGACGACCTGTGGATCGGCGCGGGCGCCGCGGACCTGCGAAGCACCGGCAGCCAGGGGGAGCAGCGCACCGCCGTCCTCGCCCTCGTCCTCGCCCACCGCGACCACCTGAGCCGCGTCGCCGCGTGCCCCGTCCTCCTCCTCGACGACGCCCTCAGCGAGCTCGACCCGCGCCGGCGCGGGCTCGTCCTCGAGGCGGTCTCCGGCGGCGGCCAGGCCCTCGTCACGAGCGCCGACCCGCAGGTCGCGCAGGCCGCCCTGGAGCGCGGCGCGGCCGTGCTGGAGGTCGGCGACGGCACGGTGCGGCGCGCCCCCGCCGTGGCGGTGCGCGCGTGAGTGTCCCGCGCCGCCGCCGTCGCCGCCGCGACCCCGTCGCGGTGGGCGACATGCTCGGCGCGTGGCGCCGCCGCGGCGAGGGGGCGCAGGACCCGGCGCTCGACGCCGTGCGTGCCGCCTGGCCCGCGGCGGTGGGCGACGCCGTCGCGGCGCGCGCCCAGCCGGTGCGCCGCTCCCGTGCGGGGGTCGTGACCGTCGCCTGCGCCGACGCCGTGTGGGCGCAGGAGCTCGCCTCCCGCGGCGAGGACATCGCCGACCAGATCCGTGCCGCCGCCCCCGACGCGGACCTCGCCGGGCTCAGGTTCGTCGCCGACGAGCACGCCCTGCGCGCCCCCGGCGCGCCGCCACCCGCGCCTCCCGCGCCCCCGCCCCTGCGGCCCGACGAGATCGCCGCCGCCGCGCACCTCGTGGACGGCGTCCAGGATCCGCGGCTGCGCGAGCTCCTCGCGCGCATCGCCGCCGCGTCGCGACGCCCGGGCAGGGGGGGCGAAACGCCCCCTCCCGACGCGTTGCAGGGGGGTCACGGCCGGGGCGGCTGATAGTCTGCCGCGGAGCGCCGAAGCCTTTTGTCGATCGAGAACCCACACAGTTACGACGCCGGGGACATCACCGTCCTCGAGGGCCTGGAGGCGGTGCGACGCCGCCCCGGCATGTACATCGGGTCCACCGGTCCGCGCGGTCTGCACCACCTCGTCTACGAGGTCGTCGACAACAGCGTGGACGAGGCGATGGCCGGGTACTGCGACCGGGTCGAGGTCACCCTGCACCCCGACGGGTCCTGCACCGTGGCCGACAACGGCCGCGGCATCCCCGTGTCGGCGATGGCCGAGCAGGGGGGGCGCAGCGCCCTCGAGGTCGTCCTCACCGTCCTCCACGCCGGCGGCAAGTTCGGCGGCGAGGGCTACAAGGTGTCCGGCGGCCTGCACGGGGTGGGCGTCAGCGTCGTGAACGCCCTGTCCGAATGGCTGCGGGCCGAGGTCCGCCGCGACGGTCGCGTCCACCGGCAGGAGTACGCGGTCGGCGACCCGGGCGGTCCCGTCGCCGTGGTCGGCGACATGGCGCCGGGCGAGCGCACCGGCACGACCATCTCGTTCAAGCCCGACGCCGACATCTTCGAGGACCCGTCCTTCGACTTCGAGACGCTCGCCCAGCGCTTCCGCGAGACGGCGTTCCTCACCAAGGGCCTCACCGTCCGCCTCGTCGACGAGCGCGGATCCGGGCGCGAGGTCGAGTTCCGCTACGACGGCGGCATCGCCGACTTCGTGCGGCACCTCAACGAGAGCCGCGAGCCGCTCCACAACGACGTCATCGTCATCGAGGCGAGCGGCGCGGAGGGCGAGGTCGAGGTCGCCATGCAGTGGACCGGCGCCTACACCGAGTCCGTCTACACCTTCGCGAACAACATCAACACGCACGAGGGCGGCACCCACCTGTCCGGGCTGCGCACCGCCCTCACCCGCGTGCTGAACGACCACGCCCGCGCGAAGGGGATCCTCAAGGAGAAGGACGACAACCTGGAGGGCCCCGACACCCGGGAGGGGCTCACCGCGATCGTCTCCGTGAAGATCCGCGAGCCCCAGTTCGAGGGCCAGACGAAGACGAAGCTCGGCAACTCCGAGATCTCCGGCTTCGTGCAGACCGCCGTCGGGCAGCGCCTCGCCGAGTACTTCGAGGAGCACCCGCAGGAGGCCCGCGCGATCTGCCAGAAGGCGGTCGGCTCCGCCCAGGCGCGCCTCGCCGCCCGCAAGGCCCGCGACCTCGCCCGCCGCAAGAACGCGATGGAGTCCACCGGCCTGCCCGGCAAGCTGGCGGACTGCTCCGACCGGGACCCGGCCAACACCGAGCTCTTCCTCGTCGAGGGCGACTCGGCGGGCGGCTCCGCCGTGCGGGCCCGCCAGTCGAGCTTCCAGGCGATCCTGCCGCTGCGCGGCAAGATCATCAACGTCGAGAAGGCCCGCTTCGACAAGGTCCTCTCGAACACCGAGATCCAGGCGATGATCACGGCGATGGGCACCGGCATCGGCGAGGAGTTCGACATCGCCCGCGCCCGCTACCACAAGCTCATCGTCATGACGGACGCCGACGTCGACGGCGCGCACATCCGCACGCTGATCCTCACGTTCCTGTTCCGCCACATGCCCGAGCTCATCGAGGCGGGCTACGTCTACATCGCCTGCCCGCCGCTTTACAAGGTGAAGCAAGGCAATCAGGAGCGCTACATCGAGAAGGAGTCCGAGCTCGAGGAGTGGCTCCTGGAGCGCAACCTCGGGGAGCTGCGCCTCGACGGGGCGGCCGCGGACGCGCTGACGCTCGCCCGGTACCACCGCTACGCCCGCGCGCTGCGCGAGCACGACGGCTGGGCGGCGGCGCTGCGCGCCGGCTTCGGCTCCGACACCGTCGCGTTCCTGCAGGAGCACCGCCTCGTCGAGGCCCAGCCCGACGACCTCGCCGCGCTCGCCGAGGCCGTCGCGGCCGCCACCACGGCGACCTCCACGCTCACCGTCGAGGCGGTCGACCGCGACGCCGAGGCGGTCCGCGCCCGCTCCGTCCGGGCCCGCACCGGCGAGGCCCGCACCGTGCTCATCCCCCTCGCGATCTACCGCACCCGCGAGATCGCGGGGCTCCGCACCGCCCGCGAGCGCCTGCGCGACCTGGTCGGGGAGCCGCCGTTCCGCATCACCCGCGGCAGCCGGGCGCGCGAGCCCCTCACCTTCGAGGGCCTCAAGTCGTCGATCCTCGAGCTGTGCCGCGAGGGTATCTCCCTCAACCGGTTCAAGGGCCTCGGGGAGATGAACTTCGAGCAGCTCTGGGAGACGACGATGGACCCGGAGCGGCGCATCCTGCAGCGCGTCACCACCGAGGACGCCGCGGCGGCGGAGGAGCTCTTCTCCACGCTGATGGGCGACAAGGTGGAGCCGCGGCGCGAGTTCATCGAGAAGAACGCCCACGCGGTGCGGTTCCTGGATGTCTGACGCGGGGGGGACGCCGTGGCGATAGACCGCCACGGGCGCATCGAGCCGCGCGAGCTCGAGCAGGAGATGCGCTCGTCGTATCTCGACTACGCGATGAGCGTGATCGTCGGGCGGGCGCTGCCGGACGTGCGCGACGGCCTGAAGCCCGTGCACCGCCGGGTGCTGTACGCCATGCACGACACGGGGCTGCAGCCCGGCCGCCCGTACGTGAAGAGCGCCAGCATCGTCGGCGAGGTGATGGGCAAGTACCACCCTCACGGCGACGCCGCGATCTACGACACCCTCGTCCGCCTGGCCCAGGACTTCGCGTCGCGGTACCCGTTCGTGGACGGCCAGGGGAACTTCGGCTCCTCCGAGTTCCCGGCCGCCGCGATGCGGTACACGGAGGCGCGCCTGTCGCGCATCGCCACGGAGATGCTGCGCGACATCGACGAGGACACCGTCGACACGGCGCCCACCTACGACGACCGCCGCCAGGAGCCGCTCGTCCTGCCGGCCCGCGTGCCGAGCCTCCTCATCAACGGCTCCACCGGCATCGCGGTGGGCATGGCGACGAACATCCCGCCGCACAACATCGGCGAGGTCATCGACGCGACGGTCGCCCTCATCGACGACCCCGCCGCCACCGTCGAGGACCTGATGCGGCACGTGAAGGGCCCCGACTTCCCCACCGCAGGGATCATCGTGGGCCGCTCCGGCATCGCCGACGCGTACCGCACCGGCCGCGGCCGGGTGGTGGTGCGCGGCCGCGCCCACAACGAGCCGCTGAAGCACGGGCGCAACGCGATCGTGTTCACCGAGCTTCCCTACCAGGTCAACAAGTCGGAGCTCCTCAAGAAGATCGCGGACCTGGCGAACGACCGGGTCATCCCCGAGATCTCCGACCTGCGGGACGAGAGCGGCCGCGACGGCCTGCGGGTGGTGGTGGAGCTGCGCCGCGACGCGGTGCCGCTCGTCGCGCTGAACAAGCTCTACAAGCACACCTCGGCGCAGACGACCTTCGGCGTCAACGCGATCGCGCTGGTCGACGGCGTGCCCCGCACGCTCGGCCTGCGGGAGATCCTCCAGCACTACCTGGCGCACCAGAAGGACGTCATCACCCGGCGGTCCCGGTTCCGGCTCGACCGGGCCGAGCGTCAGGCGCACGTCCTCGAGGGCCTCCTCATCGCCCTCGCGAACCTCGACGAGGTCATCGCCCTCATCCGCGGCGCCGCCGACCCGGACGAGGCGCGCAGCGGCCTCATGTCCCGGTTCGGGCTCACCGAGGTGCAGGCCCGCGCGATCCTCGACCTGCGCCTCCAGCGCCTCACCCAGCTCGAGGCGGGGAAGATCAAGGCGGAGTACGACGAGCTGCAGCGCGAGATCGCGGAGCTGCGCGCGATCCTGGGCGACGAGGCCCGCGTGTTCGCCGTGATCCGGCAGGAGCTCCTCGAGATCCGGGAGCGCTACGCCGACGAGCGGCGCACCGAGATCGTGCCCGGGGAGGGCGAGATCGACCTGGAGGACCTCATCGCGGAGGAGGAGATGGTCATCTCCCTCACCCGCGGCGGCTACATCAAGCGGCTCCCCCTCTCCACGTACCGGGCGCAGCGGCGCGGCGGCAAGGGCCTGCGCGGCGTGCGCCTGAAGGACGAGGACTTCATCGACCACCTGTTCGTCACGTCCACGCACCACTACCTCCTGTTCTTCACGAACCAGGGGCGCGTGTACCGGCAGAAGGTCCACGAGCTGCCGCAGGGGGCCCGCGACGCCCGCGGCCGCCACATCGCGAACGTCCTCGCGATGCACCCCGGGGAGGAGGTGCGCGCCGTGTTCGCCACCCGGGACTACAAGGAGGGGCGCTTCCTCGTGCTCGCCACCGCCGGCGGCATGGTGAAGAAGACCGAGTTCAAGAGCTACGACACGGTGCTGCGCGAGGCGGGGATCATCGCGATCAAGCTGCAGGAGGGGGACGAGCTGGTGGGCGTGCAGCTCACCGACGGCGACCAGGACCTCCTCATCGTGTCCACCCGCGGCCAGGCGGCGCGGTTCGCCGAGGCGCAGGTGCGCGCCACCGCGCGCGACACGCAGGGCGTGAAGGCGATGACGCTCGAGCCGGAGGACCGGGTCCTCGCGATCTGCGTCGCCCACGACGACGAGGACCTCCTCGTCGTGACCGGCAACGGCTACGGCAAGCGCACCGCGATGGGCGAGTACCCGCGCAAGGGGCGGCCCACGAAGGGCGTCCGCACGATCAAGGTGAGCGACCGGAAGGGCGAGATCATGACCGCCCGGCCGGTGCGGGAGGGGCAGGAGCTCCTGCTGATCTCCCAGCTCGGCCAGGTGATCCGCATCGCCGTGGGCGACATCCGCCGCATGGGGCGGTCCACCGAGGGCGTGCGCCTCATGGTGGTGGGCGACGAGGACCTGGTGTGCGGCGTCGCCCCCGTCGAGGAGGGCTCCGACACCCCCGGCGAGGACGTCGCGGAGGGCGCGGAGGTCGCTGTCGACGGCGCGGCGGGCGAGGCGGACGCCGGCGCCCCGGAGGGCACGGAGGCGTAACGCCCGGCGCGCCGCCCCGGCGCGTCACGTCACATCGCGGCGCGCAGGCGGGTGGCGAGACTCGCGGGGTCCTGGGTGATGGCGAGGACCCCCGTGCCGAGCTCGAGGCCGGCGAGGGTCCCGACGCGCGGCACGACCTCCAGGTGCCAGTGGAACCGGCCGCCGTCCGCGCGGCGCGCCTGGTGCAGCATCACGTTCAGGTCCTCGGTGCGGAGGGTGGCGCGGATCGCGGCGGTGACGCGCCGAAGCGCCGCGGCCACGGCGGGCGGGTCGACGCCGTCCGACCAGGCGGGCAGGTGGCGGCGTGGGGCGATCCGCACGACGCCGGACAGGGGCGGCACCTGCGGGCACCATGCGACGACGCCGTCCGCCTCCGCGACGAGCCGGTCGCCGGGGGCGGCGAGGTCGAAGCACAGGGGGCAGGACGCGGCGGTGGCGAACACCATCTCGCGGCGCACGAGCCGCGGCGGGCTGAACGGCAGGCCGACGAGCTGGGCGTGGCTGTGCTCCAGGGACGCGCCGGCGGGGGCGCCCTGGTTGAGGAACAGGAACGGCCACAGCCCGCGCGGGTCGTCGGCGGTCGCCTCGAGCCGCGCCGCCCAGGCGGCGACGGCGCGGCCGCCCTCCGCGGCGGTGAGGTCCGCGAGGCTCGCGACGTGGCGCGGCGTGTTGACGATCACCTCGTGGACGCCGTCGTCGGGGTCGATCACCGGGAACTTGTTGGGGAACGCCCGCACGAGCCAGCCGGGCGTGTCGGGCGGGGACCCGTCGGGCCGCTCCGCGGCGACCTCCGGGGGCGTCTCCGCCTCCGCCCCGGGGCAGAACGGGCAGGGCGCGTGGTCCGCGCCGTGCGTCCCGGTGTCGTGGGGGCGGGCGGCGCGGCGGTGCGCGACGAGCAGGGGGTCGCCCGAGAAGGGCTCCCACAGGACGTCGCTCACCTGTCGAGGCTCAGTGCGCCGCCCGGCGCGGTACCGGTTCTCATGGGCCCTCCGCGGCGTCGCGGGCCGCCGCCGCGGGTGCGCGATTGCCGGGTGTGTCGCTCATCGGGGAGGCCGGAATCTACGCCGCGCGCGCGGCGGGGC
>JBFLWO010000014.1:0-13785 GCA_040757755.1 Actinomycetota bacterium | reverse complement strand
GCCGGCCGTCGCCGTTACTGCGGGTGATGCGGGGGAGGGGAGGCTAGACCTCGTCCTCCTCGTCGCTCTCCTCGAGCTCCTCCTCCGCGACCGCCTCCAGGGACACGCCGCCGAGCTCGTCGCCCTCCAGCTCCTCGTCGATCTCCTCGTCGTCGGCGAGCGGGTCCGCCGCCGCCTCCGTGACCTCCTCGGCGTCGACGTCGGCGTCGAGCGCCTCCGCCTCGAGGGGCGCCACGCCGTGCGCCTCCCCGTCGTCGCCCAGGTCGAGGTCCTCGTCGTCGTCCCCGATGCCGTCGAGGAGCAGCGGGTCCGCCTCGATGCCGCTCTCCAGGATGTCGGGCTCCTCCGCCCGCCCATCCGGGTCCCAGCGCACCACGACCTCCCCCTGCAGGATCTCCGCCTCCGACAGCGCCACCGGGTCCCGCGTGGCGAGCTCGCCGGGGGCCGGGGGAGGCGCCGCCTCGGCGCGCAGCTCCGCCGGGTCGGCGGTGAGCCACAAGGTGATCTGCCGGGCGCGCTTGGCCACGGCATGCACCAGCGCGTAGCGCGAGCCGTCTACGTGCTCGAGCGCCTGATCCAGCCGGCGTCCGTACAGCAAGCGATACCCCCGTCCATTCGTGAAATCCGTCAGGCCGACCGGTAATACTACCGCCACCATAGGGTCCCTGTGCCCGAGGGGGCCCCGCCGCGCAAGGAGGGCTTCGGCATGCTGGTGCTGACCCGGAAGGCCAACCAGAGCATCATGATCGGCGACAGCATCGAGGTGTCGGTGCTGTCCGTGCTGGGGGAGAAGGTGCGGCTGGGCATCCAGGCGCCCCGCGACGTGCCCGTGTTCCGCAAAGAGGTCTTCCTCGAGATCCAGGCGCAGAACCTGCAGGCCGCCGAGGCCAGCAAGGAGGCCCTGGACCAGGCCCTCGGCATGATGGGCGAGGCCGACGCCGACGGCAACGGCGGGTAGCCCGACCCGGACGTCCGCCGGCCTGATCCCCGGCCGCCGCCGATCGGCGACATCCGGGCCGGATCGTGCGTGAGAGCGGCTCCCGTGCGGAGGTTCGCGCCCTGCGGCGGTGACGGGCGCGCCTCGCCGCATCGCGACGCGCGCCCAGCCCGACCCCCCGGGACATCGGGAGCAGGACGCCCGGGGGGCGGGGCCCCGAGGTGCCGCGCCGCTCCATTACCCGGGGGCGCTGCCGATCACCTGGGGGCGGTCACGACCCCGAAGGAGACGCCGTGCCCCCCGCCGCCAGCATCGTCATCCCGGTGCACAACGCGCTGCAGTACACGACCCTGTGCGTGGAGAGCATCGAGCGGAACACGCCGGAGGTCCACGAGATCGTGCTCGTCGACAACGCGTCGACGGACGGCACCGCCGAATGGTTCACGGAGCGCGGCGAGGGCGCCCTGATCCGCAACTCCACCAACCGCGGCTTCGCCGGCGCCGTCAACGCGGGGATGTCGGTGGCGGAGGGCGACGTCGTCGTCATCCTCAACAACGACACCCTCGTCACCCCCGGCTGGCTCACCGCCCTGATCGCCGCCCTCGACCGGGACCCCGCGATCGGCATCACCGCGCCGATGTCGAACTACGTCACCGGCGGCCAGATCGTGTACCCCGTGCCGTACGGGCGGGCCCCGAACGACGGCATCGACGCGTTCGGCGTGGACCGGGCCCGCGCGTTCGGCGGGATGGGCTTCGGGGTGGAGCGCCTCGCCGGGCTGTGCATGGCGATCAGCCGCCGCGTGATCGACACGATCGGCGGCTTCGACCCCGCCTTCGCGATCGGCAACTTCGAGGACGACGACTACTCGATCCGGGCGCGGCTCGCCGGGTTCCGCCTGTGGGTGTGCCAGGACAGCTACATCCACCACTTCGGCAGCCGCACCTTCGACATCCTCCCCGACGACTACGACGCCCTCCTGCTCGAGAACTCCCTGCGCTTCGCCGCGAAATGGGAGCTGCCGCCGGGGGTCGGCGTGAAGTCCACGGAGCCGACGCGCCCGTTCGACCCGGCGCGCGACGTCATCCCCCTCGCCGCCTAGCGCCACCTCGCCGGGGCGGCACGGGGCGGGCGAACCGGTAGCGGACGCCGCGGCCGCGGGCCCGGTCCACGGGTTCGAGATCGCCTCGGCGGCGGAGCTCGGCGAGGACCTGGGATGCGCGAACCGGGCTCACCTGAAGGAGCTGGGCGGCCTCCTCACGTCCGATCGCGGGACGCGCATCGAGGAAGGCCTGAATGAGCTGCCAATGCTGGTCGATCGCACGGCGCGGCTGGTAGGCGACCCGGTCGCCAAGCTCGCCGCGGATTGCGGGGGTCAGGGCGAAGGAACGCGCGCGGTTCGCGAGCCGGGCGACGACACCGACGCGCTCGAGCGCCTCCAGCGCCTCGAACGCCTCCGCAGGAGAGCACTGCGCCTCCTGCGCCAGCCGCTCCGGCCGGAGCGGGGTCTCTGCGAGAAGGAGGCCGATGGCGATGGGGGTTCGCACGTCGTCCTGGAGGCCGGGGTCCTTTGCGTGGATCCGCTGGTACAGCTCGAGTGTCACATGGTCGGGCCGGCCGCCGGACAGGCGCACAGACACGTCCCCCCCGACCTCGTCGATCTCGGGGGCGGGGTGGCCGTCGCGGAGCATCGCCCCGTACATGCGGTCGATGCCGATCCCCTCCCCCTCCCCGATTCCCAGCACGCGAAGCGCCTGGGCGAGGGCGGGGTTACGCGGTCGCGACGGTGTGGCGATCAATCGGTCGAGCGTGACCCCGGGAGGGAGCGTCCCGGGGGACGTGACCTTGAGGAGCCGTGGGGGGTCACCGAGGGCGAGGATCACGGTGGCTCCGCGAACGAGCCGGTAGTCGCGGTGCGCGATCGCGTTGGCGAGGGTCTCCCGAATCGCGGTGAGAGGGAGCGGCCGGACGCGGCGGCGCTGCGCCCCGATGATCTCGGGGGTTGCCGGGTACACCTCCTCGAGTATCGCCCAGGCCTCATCGAACGCCGTGATCAAGGGGGCCCGCAACTCCCGGCGCGTCTGCGACGGCGCCCCTTCGGAGACCTTCACTTGGAGGTCCAGCCCTCCGGCGTCGGCCTCGAACGCGCAGAGAAGAAGGGCCCCCGCGTGGTTGAGCTCAGGATCCTCGCCGTCGTCTCCGACGACGCCGAGCCGACGGACAAGGGCCAGGTCTCCCTGCGCCTCGGCTCCATGCTCGTCCCGGTAATGGCGGTGCGCCGCCGAAAGCGCAGCAGGACTGGCATCCGAAAGACGAAGGCCGGACGGCGCGGCGCTCCAGTCGTAGTTGCGACGACGCTCGAGGAACTCCCGCGCGCGGTCGCCGGTTAGCTCGACGCAGCCCGTGCCGAACCGGCTCGCAACGCCCCCTGGCAGCGGATCTCCTCCAAAGCCGGCGCAACGTTGACGAGGTAGATCCGCGCGCCGGCGACCTGCATCTCCTCCGGTTCATCCACCGAAAGGCCCGGCACTGTCAGCGAATGAATGCGGGTCCGCAGCCACCCGGTGTCGAGGTGAGCACCCACGAACGCCGAATCCCCGGCCCCTGCGTCGTTCACCCCCACCACCAGAACTCCACCCTTCTCGGAGTTCGCCAAGCACGCCGCCGCCGCGGCCAATGCCCGTGCGGCCGCCTCATCACGAGGATCGATCGGCCGGCGCCCGACCCCGGAGCGGCCCACCGTGCCGGCCTCCTCCTTGAAATCCACGATCTCCGACTCGACGTCCTGGGCACGCTCCCCGCGACGAACTCGGGAGATCGCAGAAAGAGCCTCCTCGCGCCTTTGGTGGGCGTTCACGGCAAAAAATGTAGCACTCCGTCGCTGCGCCGGAGTCATTCATTTGGGTCCTGGTCAGCCTGCCACCCAACCGCCACCATCTGCCCGTCCGCCCGCCCACGAGCCACCGGCTGCGCATCCTCGTGTGCGCCGGCGGCGTCAACCGGCCCGCGACACGGCCCCCGGCGTCCATGCACCCGAGCCCGCTCTCCCGGCTGAACGCCGAAGGGCCAGGCGGCTGGTGATGGCGGGCCCCGACCCGCACGTCCCTTCTTCGCGCCGCCAGGTCGAAGCCCGGCGGCGGGCGGGCCCGCACGAATCGCGATGCGGACTTTCGAGCCGGGGCTCAACTGGGCGTCCCCCCGGCCGATCCCAGGGGGGAGAGGGGCGGCCCCGCCGCCCGCGCACGCGAGGAGGCCACCGCCGGTGAGCACGGACAGGGTGATCGGGACCGTCGTCGTGGGGGCGGGACCCACCGGCCTCGGCGCCGCCCACCGCCTGCACGAGGTCGGCGACCGCGACTGGCTGGTGCTGGAGGGCGACGCCCGCGTCGGCGGCCTCGCGAAGAGCCACGTCGACCCCGCCGGGTTCACCTGGGACGTCGGCGGCCACGTCATGTTCAGCCAGAGCCCCTACTACAACGCGCTGTGCGACCGGATCCTGGCGGACGAGTCGCTGATGCACGTGCGGGAGTCCTGGATCTGGACGCACGGGCGCTACGTGCCGTACCCGTTCCAGAACAACGTGAGCGAGCTGCCGTTGGACGCCGCCGTCGACTGCATCGACGGGCTGTACCGCGCCGCCGCCGCCCGCCGCCCCGGCCCGGGCCCCGCCCCCGCCTCGTTCGCCGACTGGATCCGCGACACGTTCGGGGACGGCATCAGCCGCCACTTCATGGACCCCTACAACCGCAAGGTGTGGGCCACCCCCCTGGAGCGGATGAGCGCCTCCTGGATCGCCGAGCGGGTCGCGGTGGTGGAGCCGCGCCGCATCCTGGAGCTCGCCCTCGCCGGACGCCAGGACGCCACCTGGGGGCCGAACGCGACGTTCCGCTACCCCACCCACGGCGGCACCGGCGGCATGTGGGAGAAGGTCGCCGCGCCACTGCGTCACGGCATCCGCACCGGCGCCCCCGTGGTGGCGATCGACCCCGCCGCCCGCCGCGTCACCCTCGCCGGCGGCGGCACCGTCGGCTACCGGCGCCTCGTCACCACCATGCCGCTCGACACCCTGTGCCGCATCACCGCCGGCTGCCCGTACCCGGTGCGGGCCGCCGCCGACGGGCTGACCCGCAACCGCGGCGTGATGATCGGCATCGGCGTGGAACGCGGCCGGGTGAGCGACAAGAACTGGGTGTACTTCCCGGAGGAGGACGTGCCGTTCTACCGGCTCACGTTCCTGTCCAACTACTCGCCGCACATCGTCCCCGGCGCCGACGTGGACCGCTACTCCGCCCTGCTCATGGAGGTGTCCGTGTCGGAGCACCGCCCCGCCGACGAGGCGACCCTCGCCGACCGGTGCGTCGACGCCCTGGTGCGCGCCGGGATCCTGCAGGACGCCGACCGCCGCCGGATCGCGTCGGTGTGGCAGCTCGCGATCCCCTACTCGTACCCCGTCCCCACCGTCGACCGGGACCGCCGCCTGGCCCAGGTGGAAGGGTGGCTCGCCTCCGTCGGCATCACCTCCGCCGGCCGCTTCGGGGCGTGGCGCTACGAGGTGGGGAACATGGACCACAGCTTCATGATGGGCGTGAACGCCGTCGAAGGGCTCCTCGACATGCGGCTGTCCGCCTGACCGGCGCGACCACGACGGAGGAGACGGCGTGAGGATCCTGCACCTCGGCTGGGGCTACCCGCCCACGTACATGTTCGGCGGCCCCGTCTACTACGTGCACCGCCTCGCCCTCGAGCAGATCGCCCGCGGCCACGACGTGACGGTGGCGTGCGCCAGCGACCAGGACCGCGACACCATGCCGCCGTGGGCGGTGGGGCGCGCCGAGCACGAGGGCGTGCCGTACGTGCACGTCATCAACCGGTCCGCCCACATGTACCGCCTCGGCGACCCGGCGGGGGAGACCCTCGACCCCGGCGCGGAACGCGCGTTCCTGGGGATCCTCGACGCCGAGGCCCCCGACGTGCTGCACATCCACAACCTCGTCGGGCTGTGCATGACCCTGCCGCGGCTCGCCCGCCAGCGCGGCGTGCCGGTCGTCATGTCGCTGCACAACTACTGGCCGCTGTGCCCCCGCGTCGACCTGTTCCAGGCGGACCGGTGGGCGTGCCCCGGCCCGCAGCAGGCCGACTGCGGCGCCTGCCTGGCGAGCGACGCCCCCGCCGCCGCATACCGCGCCCGCCACGCCGCCGCCGTCGCCAGCCTGGGAAGCTGCGACCGGCTGAGCGCCGTCAGCACCCGCGTGGCGGAGATCTACGCGGAGCACGGCGTGCCGCGGGAGCTGATCGAGGTGGAGCGCATCGGCTCCGACGCCGCCTCGCGGCTGTGGCGCGACATCGGGCACGCCCGCGTCGACGACCCCGCCCCCGCGCGCCCCGCGTTCGTGTTCTTCGGCTCCCAGGTGCCGAACAAGGGCGGCCACGTCATCCTCGAGGCCCTCGGCCTGATGCGAAACGCGGACGGCTACACGTTCCGGTTCTTCGGCGCGTCCGGCGGCCCCGCGTACGGCGCCACCATCCGCGAGCGGCTCGACGCCCTCGGCCCGCGCGCCGCGAACGTGGAGATGACCGGCCACTACACGCAGGACGAGCTGCCGGCGCTCCTCGGCGCCGCCGACGTCGCCGTCCTCACCCCCCAGTGGGAGGACAACGGCCCGCAGACCGTGTTCGAGTCCCTCGGCGCGGGGCTGCCGGTCGTGGGCACCCGCATGGGGGGCGTGCCGGACGTGGTGCACGACGGGGTGAACGGCTTCCTGGTGCCGCCCGCGGACCCGCGGGCCCTGGCCGACGTGCTCGACCGGATCGTCGACGACCCCGGCGTCATCCCCCGCCTTCGCCGCGGCATCACCCCGCCGCGCACGATCGCGGAGCACGCCGACGCCCTGCAGCGCACCTACGAGGAGATCGCCGCGGCCCGCCGCCCCGCCCCGCGCGTGTCGGTGGTGCTGCGCACCGGGGACCGGCGCGCCGAGCTTCTGCGGTCCATGGCGGCCCTCGCCGACGCCACCCCCGACGGGGCGTTCGAGCTGATCGTGGTGGACGAGGGAAGCCGCGACGGCACCCGCGAGCTTCTCGCCGCCGTGGAGGGGGACATCCGCGTGCTGACACGCGACGCCCCCGCCCCCGCGGCCCTCGCCCTCGCCGACTCCGCCGCCGCCGCCCGCGCCCCCGTCGCCTGCGTCGTGCGCCTGGGGGCGGAGCTTCGCCCCGGGTGGCTCGACCGTGCCCTCGCGCCCGGCGCCCCCGGCGGCGGCATCGGCCCCGACGGGCTGCCCGCCGACCCGGCGGACGCCGTCGTCGTGCCGGTCACCGCCCTCGCGGACGCGGGGGAGGCGGGGCGGGTCGCGGCGATGGTCCTCGCCTGACCGGGACTGCCGCACCCCACTCCTGAACATTTTTCGGGCGGCGGGTCTAAAGGCCCGCCGCGAGACGCCGATGAAGGGGACGTGCGGACGGGCAGGAAGCCCGGCGCACGGGGGGCTCGCACGGAGGCGCGGCCCGACACACACCACACGCGGCAGACGCGACCTGGCTGATTCAAGGAGGAATCAATGGGTCTTCGCATCTACAACAACATCGAGGCGATGAATGCCCACCGCAACCTGGGCAGCACCGCCACGAACATCGGCAAGGCGATGGAGCGTCTCTCGTCGGGTCTGCGGATCAACCGCGCCGCCGACGACGCCGCCGGCCTGGCCGTGAGCGAGGTCATGCGCGCCCAGGTGCGCGGCATGGGCGTCGCCCAGCGCAACGCGCATGACGGCATCTCGCTCGTCCAGGTCGCTGACGGTGCGATGGGCACCGCGCAGGACATGCTGCAGCGGGCCCGTGACCTGGCCGTGCAGGCCTCGAACGGCACGCTCACCGACACGCAGCGCACCAACCTGGACAAGGAAGTGCAGCAGATCCTCACCGAGGTGGGGAAGGTCGGCTCCGACACGGACTTCAACGGGATCAAGATCCTCGCGGGCTCCGTGGCGGCCGCCGCCAGCGCCGTCACCCTTCAGGTCGGTGCGAACGGCTCCCAGACGATCGGCTTCACGATCGGCACCGTGTCCACCAGCGACCTCGGCATCAGCGGCATCGCCGTGTCGACGCAGGCGTCGGCGTCCGCCGCGATCGCGTCGATCGACTCGGCCCTCGCCACCCTCTCCACCGCCCGGGCGACCATGGGTTCCATCCAGAACCGCCTCGAGCAGACGATCACCCGACTCGGCGTGACGTCGGAGAACCTGCAGGCCGCGGAGAGCCGGATCCGCGACGCCGACATGGCGCAGGAGATGATCCGGTTCACCAAGAACCAGATCCTCCAGCAGTCCGGCACCGCCATGCTGGCCCAGGCCAACCAGGCCCCGCAGAGCGTCCTCTCGCTCCTCCGGTAGCCGGCAGCACCTTTCGCAGTGACCCAGCGTGGGGCCCGCTTCGGCGGGCCCCACGTGGTTCGGGGACCGGGGGTCGACGCGGCGACGCTCCGGAAACTCGTCCCCGGCCCGCGCCGACCCGGGACCTCGGGACACGGGGGCCGTCCGGGGGACGCTCAAGTCGCGCCACCGCCCGCCGATGAAGTGGCCACCACGACCCGCGGCTCGATGGATGCCGCGCGCCCGAGGAGCCCTCTTGGCCGGAACACGATCGCACGCGGGACCCGCCGCCCCCGCCGGACCGCCGATCGCCCCGCCCGCCCCTCGCGGCTTCGCCGTCCGGTTCCTGAGCCCGGAGCCGCCGCCGCTCGCCGAGGTCGCGCCGTACTACCGGCTGTCCGAACAGGCCGGCTTCTACGCGAACGACGGGCCCTGCGCGCGGATGCTCGCCACCCGCCTCGCCGCGTTCGTCGGGGACGGCGCCGGGTGCGTGCCCGTCGCAAGCTGCACCGCGGGCCTCCTCCTCGCGATACGCGCCGTGTTCGGGCCGCCCGACGGGCGGCGGACGCTCGTCGCCACCCCGTCCTACACGTTCACGGCGACCGCCTGCGTCATCCGCTGGTGCGGCTTCGAGCCGCTGTTCGTCGACGTGGACGCCGACGGGTGGCAGATGGATCCCATCGATCTGGAACGCGCCCTGGCCGCGCATGACGGCGAGATCGCCGGCGTGCTCGGCTGCTCCACCTTCGGAACCGCCGCGCCGTCGGACGTCCTCACGTCGTGGAAGGCCGCGTGCGAACGGCGACGGGTCCCGCTCGTCATCGACTCGGCGGCAGGGTTCGGCTCGGAGGACGACCTGGGGCGACGCCTCGGCAGCCGCGGCCTCGTCGAGGTCTTCTCGTTCCACGCCACGAAGCCCTTCGCGGTGGGGGAGGGCGGAGCCGTCCTCACCCCGGACCCGGACACGGCGGACACGATCCAGCGCCTCGCGAACTTCGGGCTCGAGCCCGGCACGCGCGTGACCCAAACCGCGGGGATCAACGGGAAGATGTCGGAGCTCGCCGCCGCAACCGGATGCGCGATGGCCGACCGCTACGAGCGGGTGCTCGTCGACAGGCGGGCGACCGCGGAGGCATGCCGTGCGCGGCTCGCGGGGCTTCCGGTGCGATTCCAGGCGGGGTCGGAGCGCTCCACCATGCAGATCCACCAGGTCACCCTCCCCGACCGTCGCAGCCGCGACGCCGCCCTCGGCATCGCCCGGGACCTGCGCGTGGAGGCCCGGTCCTACTTCGACCCACCGCTCCACCGTCACCCCGCGTTCTCGACGTGTCCGCGGACGGGTGACCTTCCCGTCACCGAGCATCTCGCGGCACGGTCCCTGTCCCTTCCCATGGCGAACCGCATGGAGGAATGGCAGATGGACCGGGTGGCCGAGGTCGTGTCGCGCGCCACTCGCCGACGGGTCCGGGCCGCGTGACGGCGCCCGACCTCCTCCTCTCCCCGAAATGGGACAGGGCGGACACATGGTTGCCTGCCCTCGCCGCCTTCGTCGCCCACGCGCCCCGGTCCGGGCCACGGCTCCTCATCGATGCCCGCGAGGCCGCGCTGCCCGTCGACCTCCTCGGCGAGCTGTGCGGGCACGCGTGCGACTGGGCTGCGCAAGGGGAGGACTTCGCGGAGGTCGAGCTCGTCTGGCAACCGGGGGACGCCGTGCCCGAGCGGGCCGTGCCCGTGAGCTCCGCCGCCGACGTCGCCGCGCTCCTCCACGCCGCCGCCCCCACCGTGCCGAGGGATCCCGTCGAGAGGATCGCGTGGGCCCGTGACGTGAAGCACCTCATCGACGCCCTCGACCGTCGCGTCGCGGCGCACCGGTACCTCGCCGCCCCCGACCCGTGGGACGACCCCGAGCCACTCGTCAGCGTGCGGATCCCCACCTGGGGTGGGACGGACCTCCTGCTGAAGCGCGCGATCCCGTCGGCGCTGTCCGGCAGCTACCCGAACATCGAGGTGGTCGTGGTCAGCGACGGACCCGACCCCTCCGCACGGGCCGCGGTCGCGTCGGTGTCCGATCCCCGGGTCCGCTACGTCGAGGTGCCGCAACGCCCCCGCTACGCCACCAGCCCGCAGAGCTTCTGGCAGACCGCGGGAACCTCCGCCGTGAACCTCGCCCTGGACCACTGCCGCGGCGCCTTCATCGCGCCGCTCGACCATGACGACGCCTTCACGGACACGCACGTCTCGGACCTCCTCTCCGCGCTGCGCGAGGCGGGCGCGGACTTCGTCTACGGTCAGGCCGCGTGCGAGCTCCGGCACGGGGGCTGGACGATCATCGGAGCGACGCCGCTCGCCTGCGGGCGGATCACCCACGGATCCGTCCTCTACTCCCGGCGCCTCGCCCACATGCGCTACGACCCGCTCGCATGGCTCCTCGACGAGCCCGGCGACTGGAACATGTGGCGGCGGATGGCGGAGATGGGCGCCGCGATCTGCCACCTCCCGAAGGTCGTCCAGATCCACTTCCGGGAGAAGACGGCCATCGAAGACGACCCCCGGGCGAGCAGCGACATCCTGAACGGTCCCGTCCCGGCGAGCGCCGAGGACCTCGCCGCCGACCTCGACCACGTCGGGGCGGCCTGGCTCGCCGAGGTGCCGCGGCGCGACCGCCTCCCCGCCGCGGTCGCATGAGCGCGACGATCCCGACGCCCCTCCACGCCGCCGCGGACGCGCGGCCCGGCGCGACACGCCCCCTGCGCGTGCTCGTCGTGCCGGGGGGCACGGAGATCGGCCTCGAGATCGGGCGGGCACTCTCGGGGTGCAAGGACGTCGAGCTCGTCTCGGCGGGCACGCCCCCAGGGGGCCATGCGCCGTTCGCGTTCACGACCCACGTCGACCTTCCAAGCGTGCATGACGACGGGTGGCTGCAGCCGTTCAACGCCGCGATCCGCGAGCACGCGATCGACCTCGTCTACCCCGCCTACGACGACGTCCAGCTCGCCCTGGCCTCATCCGCCGACCGCCTCGCGGCCACGGTCATCGCCCCCCCGGCAGACGTCTGCCACGTCTGCCGCTACAAGTCGCTCACCTACGCGGCGCTCGCGAACGCCGTCCCCGTGCCGCGCATCCATCCGGATCCACAGGGGATCCCGGCGTTCCCCGTCTTCGCGAAGCCGGACCGCGGGCAGGGATCCGCCGGTGCTCGCGCCGTCCGGGGACCCGACGAGCTGCGCATGGCCCTCGCGGACGGGGCCGACCTCGTGACGGAGCTCCTGCCGGGCGCCGAGTTCACGGTCGACTGCTTCTCCGACCGGGAACGGGGCCTCCTCTTCGCCAAGGGACGGACGCGGGAACGCATCCGAGCCGGGATCAGCATGCGAAGCCGCCCCGTGGACGACCCCCGCTTCGAGGAGTACGCCACGGCGATCTCCACGCACCTCGACCTGCGCGGAGCGTGGTTCTTCCAGGTCCGCGAGGACGCCGACGGGGTCCTGCGGCTCCTGGAGGTCGGCCCGCGCATCGCGGGGACGATGGCGCTCCACCGGGTCCAGGGCGTGAACTTCGCCCTCCTGTCCGTCTACGAGGCGATGCGGCTGCCGTACCGCCTCATGCCGAACGACGTGCACGTGGAGATCGACCGCGCGCTGGTGAACCGCTATCGGTCCGACCTCGCCTTCGGCACCGTCTACGTCGACCTCGACGACACCCTCGTCGTGCGGGGGCGGGTCCACGCACCGCTCGCGGGGCTGCTGTACCAGTTCCTCGGACATGGAAAGCGCGTGGTGCTCATCACCCGCCACGCCGGGGAGCTCCCCGCCTTCCTCGCCCGGCACCGTGTGTCGGGGATCTTCGACCGGGTCGTTCACCTGCGCGACGGGGAGCCGAAGTCGGCGCACATCACCGAGCCGGACGCCATCCTGATCGACGACAGCTTCTCGGAACGCCGTGAGGTCCACCTCTCGCTCGGCATCCCCACGTTCGACCTGTCGATGATCGAGATGCTCGTCGACGACCGGGTCTGAGGAGGAGCGCGTGCCGGAGCCGAGCGCCATGGACGTGGAGCACCTCGCGCTGATCCGCGAGAACGTCCGGCGCCTGATCGACCGCGTGGCCGGGATGGCACCGCGCGCGGGCCGCGTCCTCGACGTCGCGCCGCAGGACCACGAGGGAGCCGGGCCCCACTTCCCCGACGCCACGGTCGACACGATCGACATCGACCCGGACGCCGGATGCACCTACGTCGGCGACATCTGCCGCCACAACGCGGCGATCCCCGACTCGCACTACGACGTCGTCGTGTGCACGGAGGTTCTCGAGCACGTCCTGCAGCCCTTCGACGCGGTGGCGGAGCTTCGGCGCGTGCTGCGCCCGGGTGGTCTCCTCGCCGTGAGCACACCGTTCAACTTCCGCGTGCACGGGCCGCTTCCAGATTGCTGGCGCTTCACCGAGCACGGCCTTCGGGCCCTTCTCAGTGACTTCGACATCGTGAGGCTCGACGCCCTCGAGACGCCGGACCGGCCCCTCATGCCGATCCACCACACGGTGATCGCGGCCCGCCCCGCCGATCGCGGCTGACGCCGGGCCGGCGGCCCGCCGCCCCCACGTCAAGTCGCCCGACCCCCGGCCGATGGACGGATGTGCCGCGCGCGTCCGTCGTCATCCCCATCCACAACCGCGTGGACCTGATGCGGGCGTGCCTCGCGTCGCTGGAGCGCACCGGGCTCGACGGGGTGGAGCTGGTGCTGGTGGACAACGCGTCCACCGGCGGGATGGACGCCCTCCTCGACGAGATGGAGGGAAACGCCGTGATCCGCCGCAACCCCGCGAACCTGGGGTTCGCCGCCGCCTGCAACCAGGGTGCCCGGATGGCGTCCGCGCCCGTCGTCGTGTTCCTCAACACCGACACGGAGGTGCGCGACGGGTGGCTCGACCCGCTCCTCGACGCCGTCGCCGACCCGGCGGTCGGGATGGCGGGAAGCCGGCTCCTCTACCCCGGGGGCCGCATCCAGCATGCGGGAATGGCGCTCCTGCCCGGCGTGATCCCCGTCCACCTGCACCGCGGCGCCCCCGGGGACCTCGACGTCGCCGCGCGGACGCGCGACCTCACCTTCGTCACCGCCGCGTGCGCCGCGATCCGGCGCGACCTCTTCCTGACCGAGGGCGGCTTCGACGAGGCGTACCGCAACGGGTGGGAGGACGTCGACCTGTGCCTGCGCCTCGCCCGCCGCGGCCTCACGGCCCGCTACCGCGGCGACAGCGTCGTCGTGCACCACGAGAGCGCCAGCCCGGGGCGGAGCGACCAGGACGGCCCGAACAGCCGCCTGTTCCGGTCCCGCTGGTCCGCCTGGCCCAGCGACTGGGACCGCCTTCTCGCCGACGACGGCCTGCCGCCGCTTCGCGCCGGCGACGCCGTGTGGACCGGCCCCCTCTTCGACGGCACGCCCGAGGCCGCGATCGGGGTGCAGACCGTCACCGCCCTGGCCGCC
>JBFLWO010000013.1:0-14032 GCA_040757755.1 Actinomycetota bacterium | reverse complement strand
GGCCCGCCGGCGCCGCACCCCGACAGGAGGGCGGCCCCGAGGACCGCCCCGACACCACCGGCTCGGCGCAGGACGGCCACCGCGTCGCGCCGCGGGCCCGCCTACCCCCCGGTGGTGGGGGTGCCGACGATCATGGCGTCGGGTCCCTTGCCCTGCGGCACCATCGGGAACACCTTCGCCATCGGGTTGACGTGCACGTCGACGAGGGCGGGGCCGGGGGACAGGAGCGCCTCGGCGAGCGCGTCCTCCAGCTGGCTCGGGTGCTCGACGGACGTGCCGGGGATGCCGTAGGCGGCGGCGACCGCCGCGAAGCTCGGCTGGAACGGCGCGAAGCTGGTCGCGGCGTAGCGCTCCTCCCAGAAGAGCTCCTGCCACTGGCGGACCATGCCGAGGTAGCCGTTGTTCAGGATCACGATCTTGATCGGCAGGCCGTACATCTGGACGGTGGACAGCTCCTGCAGCGTCATCTCGAAGGAGCCGTCGCCGGCGATGTCGACGACGAGCTCGTTCGGCAGCGCCACCTGCGCGCCGATCGCGGACGGCAGGCCGAAGCCCATCGTGCCGAGGCCGCCGGACGTGACCCACCGGCGCGGCTGGTCGAACAGGTAGTGCTGCGCCGCCCACATCTGGTGCTGGCCGACGTCGGTGCAGATGATCGCCTGGCCGCGGGTGATCTTGTAGATCGCCTGGATGACGTGCTGCGGCTGGATGATGCTGTCGCCCGAGTCGACGTGGTACGGGAACTGCCGCTTCCACTCGTCGATCCGCTCCCGCCACGCGATGCGGGACGGCATGTCGTGGCGCTCCTCCTGCGGGATCCGCTCGTAGGCGGCGGTGAGCGCCTCCAGGGTGGGGGCGGCGGCGCCCGCGACGCCGATGTGCGCGGCGCGGTTCTTGGAGATCTCCGCCGGGTCGACGTCGATGTGGATGATCTTCGCGTGCGGCGCCCACTCGTTCATCACGGTGGACAGGACGCGCTCGTCGAAGCGCACGCCCACCGCGAGGATCGCGTCGGACTCCTGGAACGCCTTGGTGGCGGCGGCGATGCCGTGCATCCCGGGCATGCCGACGAACAGCCGGTGCGTGCCGGGGAACCCGCCGAGCCCCATCAGGGTGGTGTTCACCGGGATCTCGGAGACCTCGGCGAAGCGGGTGAGGGCGGCCGCGGCCTCGCCGGTGACGACGCCTCCGCCCGCGTAGATGACGGGGCGCTCCGCCTTCGCCAGCACGCGGGCGGCGGCGGCGAGCTGGCGAGCGTGGCCGGCGCCGAGGGGCGGCTGGTAGCCGGGGATCGGCGCCATCTCGTCGGGGATCGCGACGTCCTTCGACCACTGGTCGACGCACACGTCGACGAGCACGGGGCCGGGGCGGCCGGTCTCGGCGATGTGGATCGCCTCCATCAGCGCCTGCGGCAGCTCGTCGGCGTCCTTGACCAGGTAGGAGTGCTTCACGATCGGCAGGGTGATGCCGACGATGTCCGCCTCCTGGAAGGCGTCGGTGCCGACGCGGGTGGAGCCGACCTGGCCGGTGAGGGCGAGGAGCGGCACCGAGTCCATGTAGGCGTCGGCGATCGGCGTGACGAGGTTCGTCGCGCCCGGGCCGGACGTGGCGGTGCAGACGCCCACCTTGCCGGTCACCTTGGCGTACCCTTCGGCCATGTGGCCCGCACCCTGCTCGTGGCGGACCAGGAACGTCCGGATGTCCGAATCGTCGTGGAGGGCGTCGAACAGCGGGATGACCGGTCCGCCGGGAAGCCCGAATATGGCGTTGACGCCGGCTCGCTTGAGGATGGCCAGCGTGGCATCGACCGCGCGCATCTCCCACCTCCCAGGCGTACCGCCGCGACCCGCGGGGAAGTGTAGCGAAAGGGATCGTCTCCCCACCGCGCCGCTCCGGCGCGCGCCCCCGACCAAGGAGCACCGATGAGTGACCCGACCACTCCGCCGCCCGGCCCCGGCATGCCGCCCGGCCCGGGGGGGCGCCCCTCGTTCGCGGAGGAGAACGCGATGCGCGTCGCCGCCGAGACGCTGAACCACTACGACGCGGCGAGCGACACCTACCACTGCTCCTACGGCCCGCCGGTGCCGACCGTGACGATCCGGGACGTCGCGCGGGGCGTGCTCGTGCGGGTCGACCCCCAGACCGAGCAGGTGATGGGCTTCTCGATCCCCCGCTTCAAGGAGTGGCACGCGGAGCACGCGGAGGCGGACGGGAGCTTCGAGGTGGACCTCCCGTCGGTGTGGCCGCTGCGCGGCGGCGGCGACCCCGGCGACCCCGCCGGCGCGGGCGGCGAGGGCGACGAGGAGACGTGACCCCGGGGGGCGGGAGCCCATGCGGGATCGTCCGATACACTCGCTGATCTTTCCCCACGCACGCCAAGGAGTCCGCATGGCGGTCGAGTCCCAGCGCATCGAGGACTTCCGGCTCTCCGACGAGCCGTACTACCTGCCGCTTCGGAACGAGATCGAGCTTTTCGAGGCGGCCTACCACTCGCGCCTGCCGGTGATGCTGAAGGGCCCCACGGGGTGCGGCAAGACGCGCTTCGTCGAGCACATGAGCTGGCGGCTCGGCCGGACCCTCGTCACCGTGGCCTGCCACGAGGACCTGACCGCGTCGGACCTCGTCGGCAAGTACACGCTGCGCGGCGACGAGACGGTGTGGCAGGACGGTCCCCTCACCACGGCGGTGAAGGCCGGCGGCATCGCCTACCTCGACGAGATCGTGGAGGCGCGGAAGGACACGACCGTCGTGATCCACCCCCTCACCGACGACCGCCGCGTGCTGCCCCTGGAGAAGAAGGGCGAGATCGTCGCCGCCCCCGACGACTTCCTGCTCGTCATCTCCTACAACCCGGGCTACCAGTCGGTGCTGAAGGACCTCAAGCACTCCACGAAGCAGCGGTTCGTGGCGATCGACTTCGACTACCCGCCGCCGGACGCGGAGGAGACGATCCTCAAGAACGAGTCGGGCGTCGACGACGACGTCGCCGCGAAGCTCGTGAAGATCGCCGAGAAGGTGCGGAACCTGCGCACCCACGGCCTGGAGGAGGGGGTCTCCACCCGCCTCCTCGTGTACGCCGGCCAGCTCATCCAGCAGGGCATCGAGCCGATGGCCGCCTGCGAGGCCACCATCTGCAAGCCGATCACGGACGACACCGAGATGCAGCGCTCCATCGTCGAGATCATCGCCACCCAGTTCTAGCGATCAGGACCCCCCGACCTCGAGCCCCCGCATGACCTTCGGTCCCGCAGTCGGCAACGTCGGCATGTACGTCGCGCGCGAGCTCCTCGCGGCCGTGCCCGAGGACCAGCGCCGGGCGTACCTCGAGATGGTCGAGTCCATCTCGGAGCTGAAGTACCAGCTGGGGGTGGAGGTGGCCCGGCAGCTGCCGCGGCTCCTGGCGGAGCACGACGTCGACATGGTGCGCCGCTACCTCGGCCAGGTGACGGAGGTGGCGAAGGTCGGCTGGAAGAGCGGCGTGGAGGTGGCGAAGCAGCTGCCGGACCTCTACGACGCGCCCGACACCGCGCTGCCGGACGCATACGTCCGCATCGTGCGCGGCGCCACGCAGAGCCCGCCGGAGGACACCGAGACGGCGGAGCTGGCCCGCGAGCTGGAGCGGCTGGAGAAGGAGCTCCGCGACATGGAGCCGAAGGTCCGGCGCGCGCAGGAGCTGAAGTCACAGCTGTCCGCCCGGGACCGGCGGGACGAGAAGCGCCGCAAGCACGCGGTGGAGCTGGCGGCGGCGCTGCCGCCGCTCCTCGCGCGGCTGCGCCCCCGCTACCGCGGCCCGTACCTCGACCTGGTGCGGGCGGTGGCGAAGGCCGACCCGGAGGCGTCGCTGGAGGCGGCCGACACGCTGCTCGACCTGCTGAACGGCGAGCGGGTCAGCCCGGAGGGCGCGGAGGAGTGGGTGAACCGCGGCCTGGCGGTGCTGGAGAAGAACAAGGAGGTCGGCCGCGGCTACTTCCGGCTGGGGTCGAAGTACGCGCTGGAGGTGCTGGAGGAGCTGAAGGAGGGCCTGGCCCTGAAGGCCGTCGCCCGCGTCCTGAAGCTGTACGCCACCGCCCTCAGCGGCCACGACGTCGCGATCCGCGCCACGAACGAGATGCACGCCGTCGACGCGATGCACGCCGACCACATCGTGCTGCCGCCGGACATCCGGTTCTTCGACGACGACGAGCGCAACTTCATCGCCTACAAGGTGGCGACGGCGCACGGCGCGGGCCGCATCGAGTTCGGCACGTACGGTTTCACGCTCGCGGACGTGGCGGGCACCGTGAGGCGGGTCACCGCCCGGTACGGGGGGGCGTGATGGCGACCGCCGCGCACCGGCAGGAGGAGAGCGAGCTCACCAGGTTCTTCGCGCTGTTCCCGTCCCCGGGACTCGCCCGGGACATCTTCACGATCGTGGAGGGGCACCGCGTCGACGCGCTCCTGCGCGCCGCCTACCCGGGCATCCGCCGCGACATGGCGCTGGTGCTGCAGGCCACGGTGGACCGCCGCCCCGACCCCGCCACCCTGGGTGACGCGCAGGGCGTGGTGGAGGTGCTGCTGCAGCACGCGATGGGCGTGGACGCCGACACGTCGCGGATGGCGCCGGCGACCCGGGCGGTGGCCGGCCAGGCGGTGGCGGCGATGGACGCGGTGCTGGCGGAGGGGGCGCGCGTCGCGGACGCCGCCGACATCACCGCCCGCATCTACGAGCTGATCGACGACGGCCTGAACGACGCCCGCCGCCGGGCGATGCAGACCCCGGACCAGGGGACGCCCCCTCCCCCGCAGGAGGGCGGCGACGCGACGCCGCAGCAGGAGGAGGCCGGCGAGACCGCGCCGCAGGGCATCGGCGGCGCGCAGGACTACCAGTCGATCGAGCTTCCGCCGTTCATGACCCCCGTGATGGAGGAGCTCGTCCGGCCGCGGCCGGACCCGCGCGACGCGCGGGAGCAGAAGGGGGAGGCGGGCGACGGCGCCGACCAGCAGCTCCCCGACGACGTGAAGACGATGCAGACGAGCCAGGTGGAGCAGGGGGCGGGGCAACAGGACGAGGTGGCGAAGTCCGGCTCGTCGCAGGCGGAGGACGTGCCGACGAGCCCCGGCAGCGCGCCGGACGCCCGCACCGACGACGCGGAGGGCGGCGGCAGCGACATGCTCCCGTCCGGGGACCTGGCGCAGGTGCCGCTCGTGCAGGGCGACAAGGACGAGGAGCCGGACCTCGGGGAGCAGGCGTTCCCGTACGACGAGTGGGACCACAAGATCGAGGACTACCGCCCCGCCTGGTGCACGCTGCGCGAGTCGCGCGCCACCCGCCAGCAGGAGGGGTTCGTCGCCGCGACGTTCCACGAGTTCGGCGGCATCGTCAGCCAGATCCGCCGCAACTTCCAGCTGATGCGGCCGGAGCGGCTGCGGAAGATGCGCTACCAGACGGAGGGCGACGACCTCGACACGGACGGGCTCGTCGAGTACGTGGTGGACCGGCGGGCGCGGATCGCGCCCAGCGGCCGCGTCTACATCAAGCGCGACAAGAAGGACCGCGACGTCACCACCGCGTTCCTCGTCGACATGTCCAGCTCCACGGACCGGAAGATCGACGGCCGCAAGCGGATCATCGACATCGAGAAGGAGGCCCTCCTCCTCATGTGCGAGGCGCTGGAGGCGATCCGCGACGAGTACGCGATCTACGGCTTCTCGGGGTCCGGCCGCGACGACTGCCAGTTCTACGTCGTGAAGGAGATCGGGGAGCGCTACGACGACCGCGTCAAGGCGCGCATCGGCGGCATCTACGGGCGGCAGAAGACGCGGATGGGCCCCGCGATCCGCCACGCGACGAAGCGCCTGATGGGCGTCGACTCGAACGTGAAGCTGATGATCCTGCTCACGGACGGCAAGCCGTACGACTCCGACACGTACCAGGACAACACGTACGCGCAGGAGGACACGAAGATGGCGCTGCGGGAGGCGCGGCGCGAGAAGATCCACCTGTTCTGCGTGACCGTCGACCGCGAGGGCGCCGACTACCTGCCGCACATGTACTCGGACGCGAACTTCGTGATCATCGACGACGTCCGGACGCTGCCGCAGCGGCTGCCGCAGCTCTACCGGCGCCTCACGACGTAGGGCGACCCGGTGGCGTTCGACGAGGCGCTCGCCGGCCGGGTGCGGGACCTCCTGGCCGACCACCCGGGGTTCAGCGAGCGGAAGATGTTCGGCGGCATCGGCTTCATGCTGAACGGGAACATCTGCGTGGGCGTGCACGGGGACGACCTGATCCTGCGGCACGACCCCGACGACCGCGACCCGCTCCTCGACGGCGCCGACGTCCGGCCGTTCGACCTGACCGGACGGCCGATGAACGGCTGGGTGCTCGTCGCGTCCGCGGCGACCGGCGGCGACGGCCTGCGCCGCTGGGTGGAGAAGGGCGTCGCGTTCGCGGGGGCGCTGCCCCCGAAGGCGCCGGGGTCGTCGTCGATGCGCCGCCGCCCCCCGTCCGGGCGGTAGCCCCCGGCGGGGCTACCCGCGGCGCGCGTACTCGGTCTTGGCGCGTTCCGTCGCGTCGCTGCGCAGCCGGTTGATCTCGGCGTTGCGGGCGGCGGCGAGGGCGTTCGAGGCGTGGATGCCGGCGAGGGACCCCTGGAAGCGGGGGATGACGTGGCGGGCGAGGAGCTCGTGGCTGCGGCGGGTCGCCTCCGGGGACGCCCATTCGTGGCCCCAGACGAGCAGGCCGCCGAAGCCCCCGGAGATCTCCCACAGCCGTTCGATCGCGTCGGCGCAGTCGTCGGGGGTGCCGACGATCCAGCTTCCCCGCTCCGCCATCTGCTCGATGACGAGGTCGCCGGGGCCGGGGACGGGGCGGGGCCGGCCCGTGGTGCCCTCCACGTACTCGAGGAGGAACCGGCCGGCGCCCTCCCGGGCGGAGTCGAGGGCCTCCCGGCGGGTCTCGGCGAGGTGGATCGGCAGCACGAGCCGCCAGTCCTCGCGGCGCATCGCGCGGCCGGCGGCGGCCGCGGCGTCCTCCGCGACCGCCCATTGCGACGCCAGGTCGACGGGCGCGCCGTTCGACTTCGCGACGGAGAGGGACAGGAGGCCGGCGCCGAACCGGCCGGCGAGGGCGGGGCCGGCGGGCGACTCCATGCTGGTGAGGAAGATCGGCGGGTGGGGCCGCTGGTAGGGGCGGAGCTGCAGCACCCCGTCGCGGATGCGGAACCAGTCGGCGTCGCACGTCACCGGCTCGGTGCCGGTGAGGAGCCGCACGATCACCTCGAGGGACTCCTCCATCATGTGGCGCAGCCGGGCGGGCTCCAGGCCGAGCATCATCCCGTCGGTGATGTGGCCGCCCGGGCCGACGCCGAAGTTGACGCGGCCGCGGGTGAGGTGGTCGAGCAGCACGATGCGGTCGGCGACCATGAGGGGGTGGTGGTACGGCAGGCTCACCGCCCCGGTGCCGAGGCGCACGTGGCGGGTGCGTTCCGCCGCGGCGACGAGGAACATCTCGGGGGACGCGATCGTCTCCCAGCCGGTGGAGTGGTGCTCCCCCACCCACACCTCGTCGAAGCCGAGGCGGTCGACGTGCACCATGAGGTCGAGGTCGCGCTCCAGCGCGAGGGTGGGGTTCTCGCCGGCGGCGTGGTACGGGGCGAGGAACAGGCCGAACGACAGCCGGACGTCGGGCGGGACGCTCATGCGCGGCAGTCTGGCCGCCCGCCGCCCCCGGTTCAACGCGTCCCGGCCGGTGATGATCCGGTGAAGGTGCGGGCAGCACCACTGTGACGCGCGGCCACCCGTGCGAGACTGGCGGGCGGACGCATGGGCGAGGGACGGGGAGGGGCGGTGCAGCAGGCGACGTCGAACGGGACGGTGGTCGCGGCGGCCGCCGTGACCCGGCGGTACGGGTCGGGCGACGCGGCGGTCGACGCGCTGCGCGGCGTGACCGTGAACTTCCCGCGCGGGCAGTTCGCGTCGGTGATGGGGCCGTCCGGCTCCGGCAAGTCGACGCTCCTGCACATCCTGTCGGGGCTCGACGCCCCCACCAGCGGGTCGGTGACGATCGACGGGGTCGCCCTGCAGAAGCTCGACGACCGCGCGCTGACGCTGCTTCGCCGCAAGAAGGTGGGGTTCATCTTCCAGTCGTTCAACCTGCTCCCCATGTTGAGCGCGGAGGAGAACGTCGAGCTCCCCCTGACGATCGCGGGGGAGAAGGCGGACCCGGAGTGGATCGACGAGGTGATGGCGTCGGTGGGGCTCGACGACCGGCGGCGGCACCGCCCGTCGGAGCTGTCCGGCGGCCAGCAGCAGCGCGTCGCGATCGCCCGGGCGCTGGTGTCGCGCCCCGCGGTGGTGTTCGCGGACGAGCCGACGGGGAACCTCGACACGCGCACCGGCGCGGAGATCCTGGATCTGCTGCACCGGTCCGTCGCCGACCTGGGCCAGACGGTGGTGATGGTGACGCACGACGCCCGCGCCGCCGCCGCCAGCGACCGCGTCGTGTTCCTGCAGGACGGGCGGGTCGTGCAGGACAAGCCGGGGATGCAGGTCGGCGAGGTCCTCGACACGATCCGGTCGCTGGAGTAGCCGCGTGGTGAAGCTCATGTGGCGGGGCATGCTCACCCGCAAGCTGCGCTCCGCCCTCACCGCCATCGCGATCCTGCTGGGCGTCGCGATGATCTCCGGGACGTTCGTGCTGACGGACCAGATCACGCGGACGTTCGACGAGATCTTCGCGACGTCGTACAAGGGCATCGACGTCGTGGTCAGCCCGAAGCAGGCGTTCGAGGCGGAGTTCAGCGAGATCGACCCGCTGGACGAGTCGCTGGTCGACACGATCCGGAACGTGCCGGGGGTGGCGGTCGCGTCCGGTCAGATCGAGGGGACCGGGTCGCTGGTGGTGGACGGGGAGTTCGTCGAGCCGGCGGGGGGCGCCCCGCCGCTCGTGTTCAGCGCCCTCCCCGACCCCCTGTCCCCCGGCGAGTACGTGGAGGGTCACGCCCCGGCGCGGTCCGGCGAGGTCGGCGTCGACTCGAACACGGCCGACAAGGCGGACGTCACGGTGGGGCAGCGGGTGGGGCTCGCGACCCGCACCGGCGTGCAGCCGGTCACGGTCAGCGGCGTGTTCAAGTTCGGCGAGGCGTCGTCCCTGGCGGGGGCCACGATCGTGGTGCCGACGTTCGCGGACGCGCAGCGGTGGTTCGACCGGGAGGGCCGCACGTCGAGCATCCTGGTCGCCGCCCAGGACGGGGTGTCGGCGGCGGAGCTCACCCGGCGGGTCGCGGCGGTGCTGCCGGCGAACGCGGAGGCGCGCACGGGGCAGCAGTCCGCGGAGGAGGACGCCGAGGAGATCACCGACCAGATCAACTCGTTCCTGCGGCCCGCGCTCCTGGCGTTCGCGGGGGTGGCGCTCCTCGTCGGCGCGTTCATCATCTTCAACACGTTCTCGATCACGGTGGCGCAGCGGCTGCGGGAGCTGGGGATGCTGCGGACGCTGGGGGCGACGCGGCGGCAGGTGATGTGGAGCGTCGTCGGCGAGGCGCTCCTCGTCGGGGCGGTGGCCTCGGCGATCGGCACGGCGTCGGGGCTCCTCTTCGCGAAGCTCCTGCTCGTCGCGTTCGACGCGGCGGGCTTCCCGATCCCCGGGTCGGGCGTGACGCTGGAGGCGCGCACCGTGGTGATCGCGCTCGCGGTGGGCATCGTGGTGAGCGTGCTGTCCGCCCTGCTGCCGGCGGTGCGGGCGACGCGGGTGCCGCCGATCGCGGCGATCCGGGAGGGCGCGGTCCTGCCGCGGCCCCGCTTCGCCCGGTTCACCCCCGCGGTCGCCGCCCTGTTCGCGGCGGGCGGCCTGGCGCTGGTGGTGCAGGGGCTCGTCGGGGAGGGCGACGCGACGCAGCGGCTTCTGGGGATGGCGCTGGGCGCGGTGCTCGTGTTCGTCGCCGTCGGCATGGTGGCGCGGTTCGTGGTGCGCCCCCTCGCCCGGCTCATCGGGTGGCCGATGGAGCGCCTGTCGGCGGGGGCGGGGCGCCTGGCGCGCGAGAACGCGTCGCGCAACCCGGCCCGCACCGCGGTGACGGCGTCGGCGCTGATGATCGGCGTGGGCCTCGTCGTGTTCGTCGCCGTGTTCGCGGACGGGTTGAAGGCGTCGATCACCGGGGCGATCGACGAGTCGTTCCGCGGCGACATCGTCGTGACCGGCAAGAACTTCCTGCCGTTCCCGGCGGGGGCGCAGGACACCCTGCGGTCCGTGCCGGGGGTGGAGGTGGCGTCCGGCGTGCGGTTCGACCAGGCCCGCATCGACGGGACCGGGAAGAAGAACGTCTACGGGGTGGATCCCGCGACGCTGCCCCGCGTGTTCGGCATCGAGTGGAAGGGCGACGGCACGGACGCCCTGTACGGGCGGCTCGCGCCGGACGCCGCGTTCGTGGAGGACAAGGCGGCCAGCTCGCGCGGCCTGGACGTGGGGGACGCGTTCACGGCGACGAGCCCCAGCGGCACGTCGGCCCGGTTCCGGATCATCGGCCGCTACGAGGACCCCACGTTCGCGACGGACGGGTTCATCGTGTCGTACGCCGGCTTCGCCCGCGTGTTCCGCGGCACGGACCTCGGGTTCCTGGCCGCGAAGATCGCGGACGGCGGCGACGCGGCGGCGGTGGAGGAGCGGGCGAAGGACGCGGTGTCGAAGGCGTACCCGTCGACGGACGTGCGCACGAACCGCGAGTACAAGGAGGAGATCGAGTCGCGCATCGACGGGCTCCTGTTCGTCCTGTACGCGCTTCTCGCGATGAGCGTGATCATCTCGATCTTCGGGATCGTGAACACGCTGGTGCTGTCGATCACGGAGCGCACCCGGGAGATCGGGATGCTGCGGGCGATCGGGGTGACGCGCCGCCAGCTGCGCCGCATGGTGCGGTTCGAGAGCGTGATCACGTCGGTGATCGGCGGGGTCCTCGGCCTGGCCGTGGGCGTGCTGTTCGCGTACGTGATGACGAAGGGCCTGGAGGACGAGGGGATCACGTTCTCGGTGCCGGAGGTGCAGCTCGGCGTGTTCCTCGTCCTCGCCGTCGTCGTCGGGGTGCTGGCGGCGGTGCTGCCGGCGCGGCGGGCGGCGCGCCTCAGGGTCCTGGACGCGATCCACTACGAGTAGCGGGGGCGCGGCCCGCCCCGGCGGGTCGCGTCAGGCGCGGCGGGCGACGCGGGCGGCGGCGGCGAGGAGCGCGGCGGCGGCGCGGTCCCCCTGCGCGGCGCGATCGGCGCTCCAGGCGCGGGCGGCGGCGACGCGGGTGCGGCAGTCGGCGATCATCTCCGCGACGCGGTGGGGGGCGCACGCCCCGACCTGGCGGCGGGTGGCGACGCAGGCGGCGGGGTCGAGGGCGGCGCGGACGGCGTCGTCGGTGACGTGGACGGGCTCCCCCAGCACCTCGCGGGCGCCGTCGGCGATGCGGGCGGCGTCGAGGTCGTCGGGAGCGAGCCCTTCGGCGACGAGGCCGCGGACGGCGCGGCCGACGGCCTTGTGGGCGGAGCGGTAGTCGATGCCGCCGTCCTGGGCGACGACGTCGGCGACGTCGGCGGCGCACACGTGGCCGTCGCGGGCGGCGCGGGCGGCGGCGCCGGCGTGGTGGGTGAGTCCGGCGGCGACGGCGGCGGCGAGGCGGGTGGCGTTCGTCGCCTCGTCCAGCAGGCGCGGCACGAGGCCGTTCAGGACGTGGAAGTGGTCGGTGCGGCCGGAGCCGGTGTGGAGGGCGGCGTGCAGGCCGGCGAGGTCCCCGGCCGCGGTGCCGGCGGCGCCGCGGATGATGGTGAGGGCGTACGGGTTCTTCTTCTGCGGCATGAGGTCGCTGACGCGGCTGTGCTCGTCGGCGAGCTCCACCTGGCCGAACTCGCGGCTGGCGAGGATCTCGAGGTCCTGCGCCCATTGGGCGCGGTGGGTGAGGCCGGTGACGACGGCGGCGACGAGGTCGAGGTAGGGGTCCGCCTGCCACATCGCGTCGCGGGTGTGGGGTTCGAGGCCGTCGCAGCCGAGGAGGTCGGCGAGGCGGTCCCGGTCGATCGGCCAGCGCGACCCGGCGCTGCCCCCCACCCCGGCGACGCTGCGGGCGAGGGCGGCGTCGGCGCCGCGGAGCCGTTCCGCGTCGCGCAGGGCGGGGTACGCGTAGCCGAGGACGAGATGGCCGATCGTGGTGGGCTGGGCGGGCTGCAGGTACGTGTAGTCGGCGGCGAGGTCCCCGGCGTGGCGTTCCGCCTGCGTGAGGAGGGCGTCGACGAGGTCGGCGGTGACGTCGTGCAGGCGCAGGAGGTCGGCGCGGGCGGTGATGCGCAGCGCGACGCGGAACACCTCGCGGCGGGGGCGGCCGGCGGACAGCCATCCGGCGGCGGCGGTGCCGGCGCGGCGGGCGAGCTCCGCCTCCCGGGAGTGGAAGGCGTCGCCGAGGGCGGGCCGCCACGGGAACTCCTCGGGGGGGATGGCGTGCAGGTCGAGGAGGCCGCCGGCGAGGGCGGCGGCGGTGTCCGGGGCGAGGGCGCCGCCTTCGGCGAGGACGACGGCGTGGGCGAGGTCGGACAGGCTCATGCCGCGGGCGAGGCGGATGGCGTGTGCGATCTCCGCGGCGTGCCCGGCGGTGACGAGCTCCTCGGCGGGCCCGGCGGCGAGGCGCCCTTCGCGGGCGAGGTTCGTGTCGGTCACGCGGCGAGCCTACCGGCGGGCCGCGCCGCGGGGGCCGTCATTCGGGGAGCGCGTCCGCCTCGGTGAGGATCGCGGCGACGCCGGCGGCGTCGAGGAGGCGGCGGACGGCGTCGGAGGGCCGCACGATGCGGAGGGGGGCGGCGCCTTCCCGGTGGCGTTCGTGGGCGGCGAGGAGCGCGCCGAGGCCGCGGCTGTCCATGAACGTGACCTGGGACAGCTCGACGTAGACGGGGTGGGAGTCCTCGCGTTGCGCGTCGGTGAGGGCGCGGGACACGTCGGGCAGGGCGGCGGCGTCGACGACGCCCGCGACGCGCACCACCGTGCCGCCCGCGCGTTCCTCCACCGTGACCGTGACCGCGTATGCCATCGGCCGGGCACACTACCCGCTCGCGGGGCGGTCGACGCGTCCGGGGGGCGCGGCGGGGGTGCGGGGCGGCGTGATGGGGTAGGCTCCGTGGAGTTTCTCGCGACCTGGAAGGACCGATGCGCAGACTGCCCCCCTGGATCGTCGCCGTCCTCGTGGCCATCTCGGCTCTCCTCATCCTCGTGGGCTGGGATGACCGGCACGAGGCGGGGTACCTGCCGTTCGCGCTCGGCATCGGCTGGGCGCTCTTCACGCTCGCGTCGCTCGGCGGGATCCTCAGCCAGGACGACTAGCCTCTCGCCTCGAACGTCCGCGTCGCAATCCCGCGCAGGGGTGCCGATCAGGGACTTTCGGGGCGGGTCGTGCGTGGCGGAGTGTCCGCGCAGGGGCTCCGTGCGCTCCACGGTGACGGGCGCGCGTCGCTGAGTCGCGACGCGCGCTCCGCGACCCCTCGAACCACCGTCAGGCGGCCGCTGGTCGCGCCGTCCGCCGCCGCCCCGCGCGGGCTGCGGCGGGTTCACCGAGGCGCGGCGCGTTTCGCCTGTGTGGTCGCGCCGATGACGGCGCTGCGGGGACCTGACAGGCTGCGGTGATGGCGACGTCCCCGTCCCCCGAGCCGTTCGATGATCCGCCGCCGGGCTCCGGCGCGGCCGGCGCGGCGGCGGGGTTGCGCGCGGCGTTCGGGTCGATCGTGTCGGCGGGCGCCGCCCCTTACGGCTACACCGTGTCGATCTGGAGCACGGGGGCGGTGGTGGCGCACGAGCACGGCCTCCCCGGGGTCGGGCAGGTGTTCCTGTTCGCCGCCGGGGCGCTCCTCGGGTTCGGTGCCCTGGCGGTCGCGGCCCGCGGCACCGCGACGATGGACACGGGGGACGTCCGCGCCCGGATCGTCGCGGGCGCCCTGCACTGGTTCGCCGTCGGCGTCGCGGTGGGGGTCGCGGCGCTCCTGGCCCGCCTGCCCGCGGTCGCGGCGTGGCCCCTCGGGTCGCTCGTCGCGACGCTCC
>JBFLWO010000012.1:0-14333 GCA_040757755.1 Actinomycetota bacterium | reverse complement strand
CCAAGTGGCGCGGCAGCGCGCCCCCGTCCCCGGCGGGGGCGGGCGCTATCGAAGGGTGCCGCGGTCCGCGGGGGGGTCGGCGACCCGGCGGATCGCGTCGCGGGGGACGTACCAGACGACGTCGCGGTCGCCGTCGGGCGGGTCGTCGGGGAGGAAGGCCTCGTGGCCGTCCGGGGTCCAGTCGTCAGGGTCGACCCACCAGCCGCGCCATTCGCGGCCGTGGACGTCGACGGCGACGGCCCGTTCCTGCACGGGCGCGGCGGGGTTAGGGGCCGGTGGTGCGCGCCGCGGTGGCGGCGGGGGTGGCCTCCTTCACCTTCGGCGCGGCGGAGTCGCCGCCGGTGCCGCCGGTGGAGGTGCCGGAGTCGCCGCCCGCGGCGGTGGTGGAGCCGTTGGACGCGCCGTTCGAGGACGCGTCGCCGTCCTTCGGCCGCTTGCGGGTGCCGTAGTCGGTGTTGTGGAAGCCGGTGCCCTTGAAGTGGATCGCCGGGGCGAAGAGGACACGCTGCACCGTGCCGCCGCACACACCGCACTCCTGCAGCGGCTCGTCGCTCATGCGCTGGTTGACCTCGAACTGGTGGCCGCAGTCGCTGCAGCGGTACTCGTAGATCGGCACCCCACCACCTTCCTCATGGTGACGAAACGACGCGCGGGGCAGTATACCCCACCCCGCCACGAAGATTGGCACTCTCCCCCGAAGTGTGCCAATCGAGGGACTCCGGGGGCCCTCTTGGTAGCCTTCGGCCGCGACGCGGGACCCTTGAGCCGCCGCGGCGCATCTCGCCCATGACCGCGCCGATGACCAAGCGAGAGACCGTCCGCCGGGCCGTCGCGGCGGGGCTCGGCACCCTCGCCACGGCGGCCGTCATCGCACGCCGCCACCCCGCCGCCGCCGCGGCCATCGTCGCCGCCGGCGCCGCAGCCGCGTGGGCGGCGTTCGTCCCGTCCGCCCCCCTCTTCGGCCGCACGATCCGGCGGGGCCCGGCGCACCGCCCGCGGGCGGCGCTCACGTTCGACGACGGGCCGGGCCCGTCGACGCCCGCCGTTCTCGACGCCCTCGCCGCGGAGGGCGTCCGCGCCACGTTCTTCGTCCTCGGCCGCCAGGCCCGCCGCCACCCGGAGGTGGTGCGACGCATCCGGGCGGAGGGCCACGAGGTCGCGAACCACGGGTACGACCACGGCATCCTGCTCTTCCGCGACGGGCGGCACGTCGAGGACCAGCTCGCCCGCACGGAGGACGCGGTGCGGGAGGCGACGGGCGCGGCCCCTCACCCCCTGTTCCGCGCGCCGCACGGCTACCGTGGTCCCGTCACGGCCCGCGCCGCCGCCCGCCGCGGCTACCGGATGGCGTCGTGGACCCGCGGCGTGTTCGACTCCGCCGAGCCCGGCGTCGACGTGATCGCCGCGCGCGCCGCCCGCGCCCTGCGGCCCGGCGCGGTGATCCTGCTGCACGACGCGGACGGCTGGGACCCGGAACGCGGCCGTGCCCAGACCGCGGAGGCCCTCCCCGCGATCTGCCGGGCGGCGCGGGAACGCGGCATCGAGCTGGTGCCCCTCGGCGAGCTCGTCGGCGGATGAGCACCCGGGCGATCGAGCGGGGCAGGATGCGGCGGTTCGCCTGGCCGGCGGCGCGCATCGCGATCCTCCTCGTCGTCGCCGCCCTCATCGTGTGGCGGGTCGACTGGGGTGGGGTGCGGGACGCCTTCCGCCTCGAGAACTGGGCGTTCGTCCTTCTCGCCGTCGCCGCGAACTTCACGTCCGTCGCGTTCAAGGGGCTCGCGTGGAAGGGCGTGGTCGACGGCCTCCCGTCCCTGCGGCGCCACACGCGCCTGCGGGACTTGCTGAGCCCCCTCTTCGTCGGCTTCCTGTTCAACACGGTGCTCGCGGCCCGGGTCGGGGAGATCGTGAAGGTGCTCCTCGCCCGCCGGCGCCTCGCGCGCCGCGACGAGGAGGTGCGCACCACGGTGCTCCTCGGCACCGTCGTCGCGGAGAACCTCGTGTCGACGATCGCGTGGGTGGTGTTCGTGTTCGCGATCGGGATCTTCCTGCCCCTCCCGTCGTACGCGTGGATCACCGCGACGGTGCTCGGCGCCGGCGCCCTGGCGATCCTCGTGGTCGCCCTGCTGCGCAGCCCGGGACGCCAGCTTCCGCCGTGGCTGAGCACCGGCCCCCTGTGGGCGCGCCTCACACGGGCGGCGGCCCGCCTGTGGGGCGCGGTGCGGGAGAGCCACCTCGGGCTGCGGGAGCCGCGGCGGATGGCGGTCGTGGCGGCCCCGTCACTTCTCACCTGGCTCGCGCAGTGGGCCGGCATCTACTGCACCCTCGTCGCGTTCGGCCTGGAGCACGTCGGGTGGGGCGGCGCCGGGCTCCTCCTCGTCACCGTCACGCTTGCGCAGACGTTCCCGGTGCTGCCCGGGAACCTCGTCGTGTTCCAGGCGGCCGCGGTGGTCCCCCTCACCGCCTCCTACGGCGTCGGCGCCGCCGACGCGATCGCGTTCTCCATCGTCCTGCAGGCCACGGAGGTCGCCGTCGGCGTCGCCGTCGGCTTCATCTTCCTGCTCGTCGAGGGGGTCGGCTTCGGGGAGCTGCGGCGGCAGGCGGAGGCGGAGGCGGGGCCCCCGAAGGAGCCCTACGTGGACACCCTCGCGGGCATCTGACGCGGCCGCCGGCCGGCGGCGGTCACGACAGGGCGGGGACGCGCAGGCGCGGCGCGGGGGGCGTCGGCGTCCGCCGGTGCGGCAGGAGGTCCTCGTGGGTGACGAGGCGCCGCCCCTGGGCGAGGAGATCCTCCAACGCCCGCAGCCCCGCCGCCACGAGCCGGTCGTGCGCCAGGTCCGCGGGGTGCAGGTCCAGGCGCACGGCGGGGGCGACGGCCAGCATCCGTACGGCGGGGCGGAGCGCCGGCGGGGACAGAAGCCGGCGCGTCAGGGTCGACGCCCCAAGTCCGACGGCGGGCAGGGCGGTGCCGCCCCCCTGCCACCGCAGGGCCGTCCGCGACGCCCACCACGACAGGCCCGCGGCGTGCGCGGCGTCCCCCGCCCGGCGGGGCGCGCCGTAGGCGGGGAAGATCGCACCGGTCGGCGACAGGCCCAGCCGCCGCAGGGCGGTGCGCCCGTCGCGCAGCGCCCGGGTCGCCGCCGCCGTGGGGAGGCGGCGCATCTCCGCGCCGTCGTCGCCACGGCGCGTCATGTGCGTCCAGCCGTGCACCACGACCTCGTCCCCCGCCTGCGCCCGCCAGTTGAGCCACGCGACGGAGGGACCGTCCCGCCACGGCCCCGCGTCCCCGTGGCACGGCACCACGAGCAGGCTCGCCGGCCCGTCCGCCCGCCGGGCGACGAGCTCGCGCCACCGGCGGGCCGCGTCCACCGTCGCGGGGGTCACGTCGTGCACGCTCACCACGAGCGCCGTCACGCGGCGCCCGCGAGCTCGCGGTACAGGTCCCACTCCCGGCGGAAGGTGCGCTCCCACGCGAGGTCGTCGACCGCGGGCCGTGGCCGCGGCCGGGTGAGGGCCCCGCGGACGCCGGCGGCGAGGGCGGCGGCATCCCCCGGCGTGACGAGCACCGCTCCCCGCCCGGCGAGGGTCTCCCGGCTGCCCGCCGCGTCGGGCGCCACCACCCGGCATCCGGCGGCGAGGGCCTCCAGCGGCGCGAGGCCGAACGGCTCCTCGGGGTTCGGGTGCACGAAGCAGTCCGCGGTGGCCATCAGGGTCGCAAGCTCGTGGCGGTCCGCGACATGGCCGAGGAACGCCATCCGCCCCAGCACGCCGAGGCGCGCCGCCCGGCGCATCAGCCCCGCCTCCGCCGCGCCGCCGCCGGCCACCGCGAGGCGCGCCTCCGGCAGGTGCGTCAGGACCTTCGGCAGGAGGTCGACGCGCTTCTCGTGCGACAGGCGGCCCGCGTACAGGAGGAGCGGCATGCCGGGCGGGGCGAGCGACGCGCGCAGCTCCCGGCTGGGCCGGGCACCGGCGAACACGTCGAGGTCGACGCCCAGCGGGACGCGCTCCACCCGCCCCCGCGCGAACCGCCGCACCCGCTGCTCGGTGGCGCGGGACGCGACGAGGAGGAGGTCGGGTGCCGCGGCTCCGCGCCGCTGCACCCAGGAGAGCACGGCGGCGGCGGGCCCGGCGACGGGGGCGGCGAGGCCCCGTGCCGCAAGGGCAAGGTCGGAGTGGCACACCATCGCGAGCGGCACGCCGCGCCGCGCCGCCCACCGCGCCACCGTGCGGGGGAACGCCACCGCGTCGTGGAGCACGACGACGTCGGGGCGGAGCGCTTCGAGGGCGTCGAGAACGCCGCGCGGCCGCAGCACGACGCGGTAACCCCAGCCCGGGCCGGGCGTCCGGCCCCGCACCCGCACGACGCGGCTCGCGTCGACCGTGTCCTCACCGGGGGTCGCACCGGGCACGACGGCGGCGTGGAACGTGCCGGCCGCCGCCGCCCACCGGGCCTTCGCGCGCAGGTACGTCCGGATCCCACCGGATGCCGGCGCGTACCACTGGGTGACGTCGACGACCCTCATGCCGTCTGCCGGAGGACGGCCCCGACCCGGTCGCGGGCCGGGGGCATCGGCATCGCGCGCGGCCCGCACGGGTCCCGCAGGTCCGCGTAGCCCGCACGCAGGCCGGCGAACACCTCGCTCCACGTCGGCCAGCCGCGGATCACGCGTCGCGCCGCGGACCCCAGGGACGCCCGCAGGTCGGGGTCGTCGACGAGGCGGGCGAGCGGCACGGCGAGGTCGTCGACGGTGCCGCCGCGCGCCACCAGGCCGGTCTCCCCGTCGCGCACGATCTCGGACGCCGCGCCGTCCCCCACGACGACCGAGGGCAGGCCGCTGGCGGCGGCCTCGACCAGGACCTGCCCGAACGTCTCCGTGGACGACGGCAGGCAGAAGACGTCGGCGGATGCGTAGGCGGCGGCGAGATCCTCACCGTGCAGGACCCCGGTGAAGTGGTGGCGGGTGCCGAGGAGCGCGTCGGCGAGCTCCTCCCGTCCGGGGCCGTCGCCGACGACGACGAGGGCGAGGTCGGGGCGGGTGGCGCTAAGGGCCCGGAACGCGTCGGCGAGCAGGCCCAGCCCCTTCTCGCGGGAGATCCGCCCGACGTACAGGAGGATCGTCGCGTCGTCGCCGGCGAGCCTGCGCCGCGTCGATCGGGAGCGGCGCTCCGGGCTGAACAGCAGGGTGTCGGCCCCCCGGGTGAGGAGGGAGAGGCGCTCCCGCGGGATCCCCTGGTCGGCGAGGCCCGCCGCCGCCGCCCGGCTCGGCACGAACACGCGCTGCGCCTGCGAGTAGAACCAGCCGACGGCGGCGCGGGTGATCTCCGCCGCGATCCTGTCCCCGGTGAGGTCCATCGCGTACCGCGCCAGCTCCGTGTGGTAGGTCGCGACGAACGGCAAACCGAGGACGCGGGCGACGAGAAGCCCGGCGAGCCCCATCGGGCCGGGCGTCGCGGCGTGGATCACCTCGACGCGGCGGGACTCGACGAGGCGCAGCAGGTCGATGATCGGCGGGATCCCCAGCGTCCACCCCGGGTCCGCGTACGCCGGGACGGGGAGCCGGGCGAGGGGCGGGAGGGACACGAAGCCCGGCTCGTCGCATGGCTCGCCGGCGGTGACGACGGTGATCGCATCGTCACCCGCCTCACGGGTGTGGGCGACGAGGCGGCGGAGGGTGCCCGCGACGCCGTTCACCTCCCCGTACGTGTCGGTGAGCATCGCGACCCGCGTCGCGCTCCAGTCGCGCGGCGGGTCACCGAAGAACTGCGCCTCGATCCGCTGGGCGAACCTGCGCTCCGACGCGTGGTAGCCGGCGGCGAGCAGGTACGGGGCGGCGAGCCCGCAGGCGGCGGCGAGCCGGTCGAGCCGCCCGGCGAGCGGCCCGGACACCGGCCCGGCGCCGCCGCGAAGCGCGATGCCCGCAAGCTGCGCGTGGGCCCATCCCAGGGCGAGGCGGAGCCGTGCGTGGGAGCGCTGTGCCCCCTCCGGCATCAGCGCGGCGGCGCGGAACGCCTTCGCGACCCCCGCGTCCGCGGCGAGCCGGCACAGGATCTCGCGGCCGAGGTCGCCGCCGTCGCGGGCGGCGCCGCCGAGCGGCGGCAGCGGGGTGGTGAACAGGTCCCCGACGAGGCCGCGGACCGCGTCCGGCACGGCCTGCGCCCCCCGCCGCGCGTATGCCGCGACGCCGAGGGACGTCATGGCGTGGGCCAGGGAGTCCGTCGACCCGTGCGCCCCCGCCGGCGTGGTCCTCCCGGCGCGGATGTGGGTGAGGAGGTCGGCGGCGGTCGCCGCGTCGGGCGTTTCCGTCCAGGTGGCGGCGACGTCGAGCAGCCCGTGGTCGTCGCTGCCGCCGGTGAGCGACGGCGGCCCGTCGCCGCGCGGCGCGATGCCATGCTTGTCGGAGAGCTTCGCGAGGTACTCGCGGCTCACCGACGCCGCGATGCGGGTGGCGATGTCGTTCCCGGCCTGCGTGCGGGCCCCGTTGCGCCCCTCCCAGATCGGGAAGAGAAGCAGGCAGCGTTCGACGTGGTCGGCGGTGAGCGTGTCCCCGAGGCGCTGCAAAGGGTGCGCCAGCGCGTGCACGAGGTCGAGGGAGTCGAGCAGCTCGACGAGGTCGTACACGTTCCCCCGGACCCGGTCGATCTCCCCCCAGTCCGCCTCGTCGAGCCCCCAGACGAGCACGTGCAACGGGGTGCGGTCCTCCGGGAACGCCGTCGTCACCTCGACGCCCATGAACACGTCGCCGTGGTGGGCGATCTCGAGGACGCCGCGCAGCGTGTTGTGATCCGTGATCGTGACGAAGTCCATGCCGCGGCGCTTCGCCGCCGCGTACGCCGCCGCCGGGTCCGTGGTGGACTCCGGCAGCGCCGCCCTCCGCAGGAACCAGTTGCCGGTCTCCGTGGAGGCACGGGAGTGCAGGTGCAGGTCGACGCGGGTCATCGCCCGGTCACCTCCTTCTCGGTCAGAGGACACCGGCCCCGCCGACGGGCCCCAGGCCCACGTGCGCCGCCGACCGCGCGCCGGACGTCCCGGTGTCGCGCACCCGTCCCCGCCGCCCCGTTCGGACGGCCGGCCGTCGGAGTGTCAGGCGGCTCCCCATCGGCCACCCGACCCTCCCACGGCCGCCCCGCGGCAGGGGTTACCGACCCGAGAACACCACGTGTCACGATGTTTCACGCGCGCCGCGCCGCTCACGTCACGTCCATGCGCAGGTGACGACTTCCGTCTCGCGAACACCCCGGCGCCCCGCCCCGCACGTACCGCCCCGGCGCGATCAACGGTTCAAGCGCCTCGCCCGGCGGGTGCGGCCGCCTCCACGGACGCCCCCTGGATGCCCCGGACGACGGGATGCGGGCTGGCCGGAGCGCCCCCGCGTCGATTGGCGCAGGGGGATCACGCCAAGTGACGCGCCCCCGACATCGACCCGGCCCGCACCGGCGCGACGGCGGGCGTTTCGGGTGCAGGGGTGGCGTCCGCCAATTGGCGCGAGCGGTGCGCGCCAATTGACGCATCCGGCCGGCGCCGGCCGGCCACGTGCTCGGTCGGGCCGCCGAACGCCGGTCGCCGCGCCACGTCAAAGTGGCGGACGCGCCCTGCGCCAAGTGACGCGTCCGTCCGGTGGAGCCCCGCTCGGGGGCGTCAGGGCCGCGACCGGGGCGCCGCACCAATTGGCGCACGCGGCCGACGCCAAGTGACGCGGCGGAACCCGGTTCGACGCAACCCGTCCCCGGGGGAAGGGAATGCCGCCGGCTTTCGGCGTGTCACTCCGGGCGAAGGCGACGCCAATTGACGCGGGGGCGCGCGCCAAGTGGCGCATCCCCCCACGTCAGGCCGGCCGAGCCCGGCTCGGACGTAGGCGTCGGAGACCCGCCATCCCGGGCGGGCCGGTCACCGGCCCGGCGGCCTGCGCGACCGCCGCGGCGGCGCCCGAAGCGGACGTCCCCACGCCGGATCGCGAGGTCCCGTCCGGCGGACAGGTCGCACGTCAATTGGCGCGGGCGGCGCGCGCCAATTGACGCGACACGGGAACGCGAACCCCCGCGGGACCGGACGCGGCGCCGGTCAGCCGAAGCGGCCGGTGACGTACGCCTCGGTGCGGGGGTGCTTGGGGGTGGTGAAGATCTCCTGCGTCGGGCCGGTCTCGATGAGGCGGCCGGGCTCGCCCTCGTTCTCGATCGTGAAGAACGCCGTGAAGTCGGAGACTCGGGCCGCCTGCTGCATGTTGTGGGTGACGATCACGATGGTGAGCCGCTCCTTCAGCTCCTCCATGAGCTCCTCGACGCGCAGGGTCGACTGGGGGTCGAGGGCGGAGCACGGCTCGTCCATCAGGAGCACCTCCGGCTCGACGGCCAGGGCGCGGGCGATGCACAGCCGCTGCTGCTGCCCGCCGGACAGCCCCCCGGCGGGGGCGTGCAGACGGTTCTTCACCTCGTCCCACAGGCCGGCCCCCCGCAGGGTCCGCTCCACCAGGTCGTCCCGCTGGCCCTTGCGCAGCTTCACCCGGTTGAACATCGGCCCGGCCCAGATGTTGTCCGCGATGGACTTCGTGGGGAACGGGTTCGGCTTCTGGAACACCATCCCGATGCTGCGGCGCACCGCCACCGGGTCCGCGTCACGGCCGTAGACGTCCTGCTCGCGAAGCAGCACGGTTCCGGTGACGCGCGCCCCCGGGACGAGCTCGTGCATGCGGTTCAGACAGCGGATGAACGTCGACTTGCCGCACCCGGACGGACCGATCAGGGCGGTGATCGTGTTGCGGGGGAACGTGAGGGAGATGCCATCGATGGCGTGGTGCTTCCCGAAGAACGCGGCGAGGCCCTCGGTCCGCATCGGCGCGGCCGCGGCGGGAGCGGGCGCCGCCACGGCGGACGCCCCGTCACCGTTCACCGCGACGAGGTCGGCGGCGGAAGGGACGGCGTCCACGCGGCCGTTCGGGGAGGCCGGTCGCCGGGAGGTCACATCTGGGCTCATCGTCTCTCCAAGCCGCGGGCTTTGCGCGAGATCAGTCGGGCGGACACGTTCAGCACGAGGATGATCCCCACCAGGATGAGCGCGGCACCCCACGCCAACTGGGTGGAGGCGGGGGTCTGGGTGAGGATCGTGTTGACGAAGATGAGGCGGGGGATCGCCTCGATCGGATCGAAGATGCCGGTGGAGAAGAACTGGTTGCCGAGGGAAGTGAAAAGGAGCGGCGCCGTCTCCCCGGAGGCCCGCGCCAGGGCGAGCATCACGCCGGTGGTGATCCCGGGGAGGGCGGCGGGGAGGACCACGCTCCAGGTGGTCCGCCACCGGGGGGCGCCGAGGGCGAGGGCCGCCTCGCGGTGCCCGGACGGAACGAGGCGGAGGATCTCGTCCGCCGCGCGCACCACGATCGGGAACATGATGATCCCGAGAGCGATCCCGCCGGCCACGGCGGAGAAGTGCCCCTGCACGACGACGAGGCCCAGGTAGACGGTGAGGCCCACGACGATCGACGGGACCCCGAGGAGGATGTCGACGAAGAAGCCGACGCCGCGGGCGACCCGCCCGAGGGGCCGGGTCGAGGTCGCGTTCTCCGAGACGAACAGCGCGGCGAGGATGCCGAGCGGTGCGGACACCGCCGTCGCGATCCCCATCAGGACGAGCGTGCCGACGAGCGCATTGGAGATCCCGCCCCCGTAGTCGTTCGGGTTGAGGGGTGGAAGCTCGGTGAGGAACGCCCCCGAGATCGCAGGCAGGCCGGTGACGAGCATCTCGCCGAGCAGGGCGCCGAGCGGGACGAGCCCCACCAGCAGGCTGACGTAGACGAAGCCCACCGCGATCCGCTGTCGGGTGAGCCGCGAGCGCGACACGGGGACGATCCGCGTCGTGCCGATGCGCGGCGCCTCCGTCGGATGAGTCGATCCCGCCGCGCGCCGCGTGTTGATCCGGTCCCGCAGATCCGCGCCGAAACGCCTCACCGCGCCGGCGCGGGCGGCGGAGCGCGAGACGAGCAGCCGTGCCAGGGCGTTGATGATGAAGGCGATGACGAACAGGACGATCGCGAGGGCCGTGAGCGCGGAGAGCTGAAGGTCGCCCGCCTCACCCGTCTCGAGGGCGATCACGCCCGCCAGCGTGGAGCCGGGCCCGATCAGGGAATCGAAGATGCCCGGCGAGTTCCCGAGGAGCATCGCGATGGCGATCGTCTCCCCCACCGCCCGCCCGAGGCCGAGGGCGGATGCGCCGACGATGCCGGAGCGCGCCCACGGCAGCATCGAGTGGCGCACCATCTCCCACCGGGTCGCCCCCAAGGCGAACGCGGACTCCTGCTGGTCGATCGGGACAGTGGCGAGCACCTCGCGGACGATCGCCGTGATGATCGGCAGGACCATCACCCCGAGGACGAGGCCGGACACGAGGTAGGAGCCCGCGGTGACGGGCCCCTCGAAGGGGTGCCAGCCGGCGATGCTGAGCCCGCCCCAGTTGTCCGCCATCCAGGTGAGGGCGGGCTTCACCAACGGCACCAGGACGGTGATGCCCCACAGCCCGAACACGACGGACGGGATGGCCGCAAGCAGGTCGATGACCGCCGCGACGGGACCCCGGAGCCGCTTCGGCAGGAAGACCGTGGTGGCCAGGGCGATGCCGATGGCGGTGGGGACCGCCAGGAGCATCGCGATCGCGGACGTCGCCAGCGTCCCGTAGATGAACGGCAGGGCGCCGAAGATCCCCTGGCCGCCGTCCGGCGGGTTCACGACCCACTCGGTTCCGGACAGGAAGCCCCAGACTCCGATCCGCTCCCAGACGTCGCCGGTCTGCGCCGCCGTCTTGTAGATGAGGTACGTGATACCGATGACCGCCGCGGCACACGCCGCGGCGGTCATCAGCAGGTAGGCGCGATCGGCGAGGACGCTCCCGGCAGGCCGACGCAGCCCCCGGGGTGCTGCCCCGGGAGCCGTGAGGGCCTCGGCGGCCCCCGGCGCGGACGGGGGCGGAGGGGGCGGGGTCAACCGCGTCCCTCCGCACGGCGATCCATCCGGATGTCGCTGATCCCCGTCCCCTCCCCTACTTGAGCAGCGCCAGCTGCTTCTTCGCGGCGGTGACCACGGGGGTCGGGAGCGGCGCGAAGCCGAGGCTCGCGAGCTTGCCCTGCGCCGCGGCGCCGTACGCGTAGTTCAGGAAGCTCTTCACGTCGGCGAGGCTCCCCGACTTGCCGGCCTTGCCGTAGTCCGAGTAGGCGAGGATCCATGTGGTGCTCACGATCGGGTAGGCGCCGGCGGCGGGGCTGGCGGAGAAGTCGATCGTGAGGTCGGACTTGATCGCGGAGAGGTTCCCGGCGGCCTGGATGGAGGCGACCGTCGGGCGAATGAACACGGTCTTGCGGACCGACTTCTTGCCCCGCTTGACGATCTGGCTCTTGCCGATCGACGTGATGTTCGAGCCGAGACCCGCGTTGATCGCGTCGCCGAGGTCGACGTAGCCGATCGAGTTCTGGTTGCTCTTCACGCAGTTGCCGACACCGGCGTTGCCGGGCTGCTTGACGATCGAGGCGGAGCCCCAGCCGACCGTCTGACCGAAGTTCACCTGCGACTTGAAGACCGGGCTCACCTTGGTGAGGTACCGGGTGAAGCCGAAGGTCGTACCGGAGCCGTCGGAGCGGACGCACACCGTGATCGGGGCGGACGGCAGCTTCACCTTCGGGTTCGTCGCCTTGATCTTCGCGTCGTTCCACGTCTTGATCGAGCCGGCGAAGATCTCCCCGACGACCTTGCCGTCGAGCTTCACGGCGTTGCCGGACACGCCCGGGATGTTCACCGGCACGGTGATCGCGCCGAGAAGGGTCGGGAAGTAGAGGGGAGTCACTCCACCGCGCTTGGCGGCGAGGTCCGCGAGCTGCTGGTCGGTGAGGGTGGCGTCCGTGCCGGCGACGTCGACGACGCCGTTGATGAAGTCGCGGATGCCGCCGGTGGAGCCCTTCCCGGTGTAGCTGCAGAGGCCGGAGTCGCGGCACCAGTTCTCGTAGGCGATGCGCGGGAAGGTCGCGCCGGAGCCGGTGATCGCGGCGAACGCGCTGCCGGTGCCCGCGAGGACCGCGCCGGTGATACCGACGGCGACCGCGCGACGAACGTTCTTCTTCACGAGTGGAGACACCCCCTGTGTGGCCTGGTCGGCCGGGTGGACGGGTTGTGGTGCCCCCGCCGACCGGGTCCCGGACGGCGAGGCGGCGCGACGGTACAAGCGGCCGGGCGCCGCCAGGGGTGCTCCTCGTGAGAGTACGGTGAAACCGACGCCCAGGATGTGACATACCTGTGAACAACGGCTTCGCGAAGCCGTTCTCGGCGGTCCGCGGGCAGGGCACCCCGGCACCGGTTCACAGGTCTTTCACATGATGGTCACCGGCGGGTTACGTCCCCGGCGCGGGGGGTTCATAGCCTGCCCCGCATCATGGGAGCGGAGTCTCATGCGCACGTCCTCGTGATCGAGGACGACCGCGTCGTCGCGGAGGCGATGGTGTTCCACCTGGAGCGCGCCGGCCTGCGCGTGGACGCGGCACCCGACGGCCTGTCGGGCGTGCGGGCGCTCAGGAACCGCCCCCCGGACATCCTCGTGCTCGACCTCATGCTCCCGCACCTGGACGGCTGGTTCATCATCCGGGAGGCGCGCTCGGCGTTCCCGCACCTCCCGATCATCGTGGTGACGGCGCGGACGAACGAGCATGACCGCGTGGAGGTGCTGTCCCTCGGGGCGGATGACGTCATGTCGAAGCCGTTCTCGATGCGGGAGCTCGTCGCGAGGGTCCAGGGGGCGCTCCGCCGCACCGACGCGTTGAGCGCGGAGCGCGACCGCGGGGGTCCCGTCGCGGCAGGTGACCTCACGATCGACCCGGAGCGCATGTCCGTCACCCGCGGGGGGCGCCCGCTCGCGTTGACGCCGCTGGAGTTCCGGCTTCTGCTCGTCCTCGCGCAGAACGACGGGCGGGTCCTGTCCCGTGACGAGATCTACCGGCTCGTCTGGGGCGGGGAGCGCCTCCACGGAGACCGCTCCGTCGACGTCCTCGTCCGCCGGCTGCGCAGCAAGGTGGATGAGGGCGCCGGCCGGTACACCCACATCCAGACGTTGCACGGCGTCGGCTACCGGCTGGAGCCGATCGGACGGGACCCCGTCCCCGCGGACGCGGCGCTGCCCACCGCCACGCTCGACGCCTGACGACCCGGGTCCACGGGAAGCCGGTGTGCGGCCGCCGCGACGAGGCGCCGTCGTCTGCACCGCCGGGCCCGGCCCCGTCGCCGGGCTCGGCGGCGGCGGGCGATCCCTGGGCGTCCCGCCCCCGCCGTCGTCCCCCAACCACCGCCGCTGCGCGAACCACCGCTGCATCGTCCGCACCGACGGCGCTTGCGCCGGGTCCGGTGCGTGACGCTCCCGGAGGTCCGCGATCACCGCACGCGGGTTCTCCCCGCGCGCGAACCGCTCCTCCGCCTCCCGCCGCAACGCCGGCCACGTGTACGAGCCCGGCAGGCGGCGGGCGCGTACCGCCTCCCGCATGTGACCGACATGGTCCTCGAGCGCCCGCCGCCGCGTCGTCGTAAGGCACCCCGCGGCGCTCCACATGTCACCCAGGCTCACCATGAGGTCCCGCCCCGCCCTCGACCGCTGGAACGTCGCGTCCCGGTGCGCCGCACACAGCCACACCGACACGCCGCGCGGCAGATGCAGAAGCGCCCGCTCCCCCTCCCCCCGCCCCTTGCACAGAAGGCACGGCGGGGCCTTCCCGAGGGGCTCCCCCTTGTACAGCGAGCGCGCCACGCACAGATCGTCCTCCCCGCCGCCGTCACGCCTCTACCCCAACCCGTGCCGAGACCGTCACATCCCGGTGTCAGATGTGCCGTGAGGGCCGGTCGGGGGGCGGCGTCAATTGGCGCGCGCACGCCGCGTCAAGTGGCGCGGACGGCGGCGCGACCGTCGTTCGCTCGCCCCGCGATCGGCGGCCGGGTCGCTACCGCCCGGGCGCGGCCAGCTACCGCCCGGCCCCGGCGACCGGCGCGGGAAGCCCCAGGCGAGAGCGGTTCGTGCCACTTGGCGCCGGGACGCCGCGCCAATTGACGCGGGCGGCGGCGCGAGGGTTCTTCGCCCGAGCTGCGATCGGCGTTATCCCGTTGCTACCGCTCGGCGGGGGCAACAGCTTCCGGCTCCAGCGACTGGCGGGGCGACTTGTGGCGCGAGAGGTTCGTGCCACTTGGCGCCGGCACGCCGCGCCAATTGACGCGACCCGAAGCGACGAACCGGTCGCGCTGGCCGTCGGGGCCCGCAGGCGGCGGGGGAGGAGGGGTCGCCGGAGGCGGTCCGTCGGAGGCGCGCGTCAATTGGCGGCGCGACCCCGCGC
>JBFLWO010000011.1:0-14769 GCA_040757755.1 Actinomycetota bacterium | reverse complement strand
GACGGCGGCGGCGACCCCGGCGGGCAGCGCGCCGAGCGCGGCGGCCGACACCCCCGCGACGCCCATCACGAGGGTGTCCGCCGTGCCGTCGAGCCACGCCCCGAGCCGCGTCACCTCGCCGCGGCGCCGTGCGAGGGGCCCGTCGACGATGTCCGTGATCCCGAGGGCGACGAGGGCTGCGGCGAGCCCGGTCCTGTCCAGGGCCGGCAGAAGCGGCACCGACCCGGCGCGGAGGGCGGCGAGCACGTTCGCGGCACCGAGCCGCGGGACGCGACTCCCGTCGGGGCGCTCCAGCATCCCGAGGTGCCAGTCGAGCATCACGACCAGGAGACCCCACCACGCGAGCCCGGCCGCCGCCAGGACGAGGTGTCCCGTCGCGGCCGTCGCCCCCCATGCCGCCGCCCCGGCGAGTGCGAGCACCGCGACCTGGCGGCGCTCGGCGCGCCGGCCCGCGGCGGTGGCGCGGGCCCGCGCGAAGGACGCCGCCAGGAACGCGTGCCACGCGCGGGGCGTGTAGCGGGCGGCGCGCAGGTCGGCGAGGACGGCGCGCGTCCAGCGCTCACCGTCGGTCACGTGTCACCGCCGGCGGGCGACGACGACCCCGTATCCGAGGGTCCCGTCGGCGAGCGCCCTCCGCGCGGCCGCGACGAGCTCCAGCCCGCGCCGTGCACCGTCCCGGACCTCGGCTGGCACTGCGGCGCCCAGCGCGCGGGCGAGACGCAGGCGTGCCTCGACCCGGTCGACGGTCTCACCGATCGCCCGGTCGTGACGCTCGACGCGCCGCGGGTCGAGCCCGGCCTCCTGCAGCATCCCGACGACATCCTCGATCGGCCGGGCGTTCGCGAGGCACGCGACCCAGCCGGCGACGTCCCGCATCTCCGGCCCGATCCCGCCGGGGGCGATGACCACGTCCGACAGGGCCAGGAGCCCGCCCGGCCGCAGCGCGCGGGCGATCTCGGCGACGGCCGCGGCGGCGTCCGGGAAGAGGCAGAGCGAGCATTCGCACAGGGCCGCGTCGGCGCGCCCGTCGTCCAGCGGCAGCCGCTCGGCGTCCCCGACCACGAAGCGGACCTCCCCGCGAAGGCCCGCGGTGGCCGCCGCCGCGGTCGCCTCCGCGACGTTCTCCGGCGCCAGGTCGACGCCGATCACGTCGCAGCCGGTCTCCCGGGCGGCGAGGAGCGCGCTGGTGCCCCGGCCGCTCGCGACGTCGACGAGGAGGTCGCCCGGCCCCAGGGCGAGCTCACGAACCAACGTCAGCGTGAGATCCGTGCCGCCCGGGTGGAAGCTCTCCCCCAGCAGGTACCGCGCAGCGGCGCCACCGTACGCGGCGGAGCAGCACGCCTTCACGTCCTGCGCCCGGCCCGAGGTCATCGCGGGCCGCGCGGCGCACCGTCCCCGGGCCGGGCGCGCACGGTGCGCGAGCCGTGCCGCGTCGGGGCGAGGAGATCCTGGATGGGCAGGGCGTTCGGCACGACGGGCTCCACCTCGGCACCGGACAGGGACGCGCGGACGCGCTCGCGGTAGCCGACCGAGTTGTATGCGCAGAACGGGATGAGCCTGCCGTCGGGGGTGATCTGCTCCACGCAGCACTTCATGAGCTGGCGGACGTTCAGCGTGTAGGCGTCCTGGAAGTCCTGCACCACGATCATGAACACGCGGCCGGCGAAGTCGGCGAGCCCGTCGGGCGGCGCGATGCCGCAGCTCTCGCACGAGAGGAGCGCCGCCTCCGCGCCCGGCGTCGCGGACGCCGAGAACATCCCCTCGAGCGCGTGGCGCACCTCGAGGTCCGGGAGCACCCGGTTCGTGGCGTAGTCGAGGTAGTCCTCGACGTCGACGAGCCGGGCGAACGGGACCAGGGTCCCCTCGTCCACGAACCCGTAGCACATGCTCCGGCAGGTGGGGAAGCAGCACGGGACGGGCACGAAGTCGCGCACCTCCAGCCACTCGGGGAGCTGCGCGGCGAGGAGGCGCATCACGTCCGCGTTCGTGAGGCGATCCAACGGGTCGAAGGCGATGTGGCGGCCGGCGTGGGTCACCGGCTGGAAGACGACCGCCCGCACCGCCGGATGCGCGACGCCATGGCGGACCACCGCGCCCACCTCGTGCTCGTTCACCCCCCTCTCGACGGCGGCGACCAGGGTCACGGCGAGCCCCGCGTCGGCACAGCTCGCCAGGGCCCGCTCCTTCAGCTCCCGAAGGTCGCGCCCGCGGATCGCGCGGTGCGTCGCATCGTCGAACCCGTCGAACTGGAGGTAGACGAGGATCCCCAGGCGGGCGAGCTCGTCGACGAACCGGCGGTCGCGGGCGAGCCGGATGCCGTTCGTGTTCAGCATCACGTTGCGGATCCCCCGGTCGACCGCCATCTGCAGGAACTCCACGATCTGCGGGTGGATGGACGGCTCCCCGCCGGAGAACTGGATCACCTCGGGGTCGCCCTCGGCGGCGATGAACGCGTCGAGCATCCGGGCGACCTGCTCGCGCGTGAGGGAGAAGCCGTCGGCGTGGTGGCCGGAGTCGGCGAAGCACACCGGACAGTCGAGGTTGCAGGCGCTGTTCACCTCGATGAGCCCGAGGCAGGCGTGCTGCTTGTGGTCGGGGCAGAGGCCGCAGTCGAGGGGGCAGCCGTCGCGGACCTGAGTCTGGAACTCGAGCGGCAGCGTCCCCGGCTTGTTGAAGCGGATCTGGCTCATGTAGAGGTCCGCGTCGGAGTAGACGAGGGCTTCGAACGAGCCGTGCTCGCGGCACCGCTTGCGCATCACGACGCGGCCGTCCCGGATGTTCACCTCGGCGTCGATCACGCGCTTGCAGACGGGGCAGATCGAGCGGGTCAGCTCGAGGAACACCTCGTCGCGGTCGGCCTTGCGGGCCCTCTCCGTCGATGCCATGGGTCCTCCCGTCCGGGGTCGTGACCGTACAGATGCGTCCCGGTGCGGCGTCGCTTCACGGCCCGGGTGGCACGCGCGGGCGCCGTGACGGGGGCGCGGGCGGGAGCCTCGCGGTGATCGCGCCGACGTTCGCGACGACGAAGGGGACGATGAAGGTGAGCCCCAGCCGCACGCCGAGCACGGGGTCGACGTCGCCGTGCAGGACCCTGCCGCCCTGGTTCACGAGGGACAGCACGGCTCCCACGACGAGGGCGACGACGGCGGCGCGGCGGAGCGCCCGGCGGTCCCGCAGCTGCTCGCGGCAGGCAGCGGCCACCCCGGCCCCGCGCGCGTCGTCGTGGGCGGGGTCAGGCGGCGGCGCGCTGCGCGGCGGCAAGGACGACCTCGCCGAGGGTTGGGTGGACGTGCATCGTCGCCAGGAGAGGGTCGACGGCGCCGCCGGGCGCGCTCATCGCGACCGCGACGGGATGGACGAGGTCCGCGCCGTGGTACGCCAGGATGCGGGCCCCGAGGATGCGGCGCGTCCTCGCGTCGATCACCACCTTCACCATCCCGCGCTCCTCGCCCCACGCCCGGGCCTTCCCGCCGGACGGGGTCGCGGTGCCGACCGCCACGTCGTGGCCGGCCGCGCGGGCCTCCGCCTCGGTCATCCCGATCATCGCCAGCTCGGGATCGGTGAACACGGCTCGGGGACCGAGGTCCGGTTCGACGGCCTGCGGGGCGAGGTCGAGCGCGTTCTCCGCCACCGCGACGCCCATGCGGCGCGCGACGTGCGTGAACGCCCCATACGGCAGGCCGACGACGTCGCCCGCGGCGAAGACGGAGCCCCGCGTGGTGCGCAACCGCTCGTCGACGCGGATCCCGGCGCGGTCCAGCTCCACGCCCGCCTCGGCGAGGCCGAGCGCGGCGGTCGCCGGCCTGCGGCCGGTGGCGACGAGGAGGGCGTCCGCCTCGATCAGGCGCTCGCGCCCGCCGTGCTCCACGAGGAGGGCGGGCCCCGGCCGCGCCGCGCGGACGGTCGCACCCGTGAGGACCTCGATCCCTTCCTCCCGCAGGTACCCGGCGAGCATGTCCACGATCTCCGGCTCCTCGGCGGGGAGCAGCCGGGGGAGGACCTCCACGAGGGTCACGGCGGCGCCGAGCCGGGACAGGGCCTGGCCCAGCTCGAGCGCGATGGGACCGCCGCCGATCACCACGATGCGACGGGGAAGATCCGTGAGGCGCAGGACGTCGTCGCTCGTGAGGTGCGGCACGTCCGCGAGCCCCGGGATCGGCGGGATGCTCGGCTCCGCCCCGGTCGCGACGACGATCCTCGCCGCGGAGATCTCCCGCCCGTCGACGCGCACCGACTCCGGACCGGTGAGGCGTGCCTCGCCGTCGATCAGCTCGACGGCGTCGAGCGACTCGAGGTAGCCGCGCGCGCCGCGCGACCCCTTGTCGATGATGCCGCGCACCCGGTCTATCACCGCCGCGAAGTCCACCTCGACTCCCGTGACCCGGATGCCGAACTCCCCGGCGCGCCGCGCCTCGTGCGCGATCTCGGCGCTCCGCACCATCGCCTTCGTGGGAATGCACCCACGCGTCGGACAGGTCCCGCCGACCATGGCGCGCTCGACGAGGGCGACGCGACGCCCGGCTTCCGCGGCCCGGATCGTCGCGTTGATGCCCGCCATGCCGGCGCCGATGACGATCAGATCGTGCGTGTGCATCGTCCCTCCTCGTGGGTCGTGGTAGGGGGTTTCGTCGGTGCCGCGTCGGCGGGCAGGTCCCCCGGCGGACCCGGCGCCGGCCAGCCTCACGGGCGGCGGTCAGGCACCGCGGCCGGCGAGGCGGGCGAGGATGCCGCGGCGGCCCTCGCCGTCGGGGGACTCGATCCGGACGCCCTTCCAGAAGGCGACGTAGCCGCGGATGTGACTCGCGGCGGCGGTGGGGCGCGGGTAGTGCCACGCCGCCGCCCTGTTCACATCGTCCCCGACGACGACGTCGTAGTAGCCCGCGACGCCCTTCCACGGACACACCGTGCGGCGGTCGCTCGCGCGCAGGTGCTCGGACCTCACCGACTCCGGGGGGAAGTAGTGGCGGCCCTCCAGCAGGATGGTGGCGTCGCTCTCGGCGATGACCGTGTCCTTCCAGATCGCCCGTGGCATCTCGCGGCCTCCTCGTCCGTGGCGGGCGCGCCGCGGCAGGGGCGGCGGCGCGACCGTTTCCCGGTTCGATGCCCGGACGCGCCCGGGCGATTCGCCGGTTAACCACATGGGCCGGCCACGAGGACGGCGGGCCCGGCGCGTCTACCCCCGACCCGGGTCCTGGTCGTCGCGGATGCGGGTCACCACGTCGTCGACGAACGACGGGCTGGGCGGGGGGCGGTCGGCGGCGAGGGACCGCACGCTCTCGATCGTGGCGAGGAGCCCCCGGTAGATCGGGGCGCAGATCTCGCACATCAGGACGTGACGCGCCACGCGCCACCGGCGGAGCCCGCGAAGCTGCCCGTCCGCGAGCTCGGACATCAGCCGCGCGGCCTCGTGGCAGTCGGCGCGGAATGGGTTCCCGATCTTCATCACGCTGCGTCCGATGCGGCGAGGCGGTTTCCGGATGCTAGCGTCGGCGCGTGGCTGGCCGTGACGCCGACCTTTTCCTGAGGGCGGGCCGGGGGGACGTCGCCGCGTTCGGGGAGGTGGTCCGCCGCTACGAGGTCCGCGTCCGCGCCGTGCTGTCCCGCCTCCTCGACGACGACCGCGACGTCGAGGAGGCCGCCCAGGACGTCTTCGTGCAGGCGTGGCGCAACCTCCCGGGGTTCCGGGGCGACGCGGCCCCCTTCACGTGGCTGTACCGCATCGCGGTCAACGAGGCGCTGCAGCGTGTACGGCGCCGGCGGGTCGAGACCGTTCCGCTCGACGACTCGCTCACCCACCCGGCGACCGCGTCCCCGGCCGCCGCCGGACCGCCGGCGAGGGCCGAGGGGAGGGAGCTGCGCGACTTCCTGGTCGCACGCATCCGGGCGCTGCCGATGGAGTACCGGGCGCCCCTCGTGCTGCGGGACGTCGAGGGCCTCTCGCAGGCCGAGGTCGCGGAGGCCCTCGGCATCTCGCTCGCCGCGGCGAAGGGCCGCATCCACCGGGCGCGCATGAAGCTCCGAGAGGAGATCGAGGAGTGGCGTGCCGGGTTGCCGCCGGGCTGAGCCGAGCGCCGGCTCCCTGCGCCGAAAGGGCCGCCTTCCGGCGTCAGGCGAGTGCCGGCGGGGCCCCGGTCCGCCCGTGGGCCAGGAGGCGCGTTCTGCAGGACATCCTCATCGCAGAGGGACGCGGCTGCCGCCCCGGCTGAGCATGCGGGCGACTGTCCACACCCCCGCGGCGGCCGCGATCCGCAGGACCCATGCCACCGCCATGTCGAGGGTGGCCGGCGCGTCCATCGGCATCGGGGTGAGGGCGTTCTCGCGAACGTCCGGGCCGACGGCGACGAGAAGCGCGAGCAGGGCGACGACGGTGACGCCGAGCAGGGACCGCACGACGGCGCCGGTGGGGAGCCGCAGACGCGGATGCGTGTCCTCGCCGGTCAGTGCGTCGATCCGGAGGGACAGGAGGCTGGCGCCACCCGCCACCGTGGCGGGGCCGGGGGGCGACACCGGGTGATGCAGGGCGAGGAGGGCCTCGGCCAGTGGCCGTCGACCGGTGCGCCGGACGGCGGCGCGGTCGGCGGCGAGCTCGAAGCGCAGCCGCCGGATGTCGGCGAGCGCGCCCGCCGCCGGGACGATCCACAGGGCGCGACCCAGGACATGCGCGATCCCCTGGCGGAGGGGGTGCCTCCGGCGGGCGTGGACGGCCTCGTGGGCGAGCACCGCCTCGAGCGCCGCGGGGGTGAGCGTCGCCACGAGGGCGCGGCTGACGACGACCGTCGGCCGCAGGAGCCCCGCGCAGTAGGCGAGGTTCGACGGCAGGCTCGTCACCGACAGGCGCCGGATGCCGAGACGTCGCGCCAGGGCGGCGACCTGCGGCGGCGGGTCCACGGCGTGCCGCGCCGCCAGCCGGACCGCCTCGCGGCTCAACCGAGCCTGTCGCGACCCGTGCCACAGCGTGAGCCCCGCGATCGAGCCGGTCAGCGCGATCACCAGGACCGTCGGGAGGGAGGCGAGCGTCGCCGTCGCCCGGGCGCAGGCGTCGAGGAACACGCGCGCCCCCGACTCGCTCACGGCGGCGACGGCTGCGGCGGCCAGCACGGCGAGCGGGACGGTGAACACGAGCCCCTCGGCGACTCGCCCCGCGCGCCCGTTCATCGGTCGGCCTCGTCGAGGAGGGCCCGCAGGCGGGCGAGCTGCGCGGGGTCGCCGTCGCGCATGCGTGCGAGGAAGGCGCCGATGGCGGCCTCCCCGTGGAGGGTGAGGACGCGGTCCACCGCCTCGCGCGAGAGCGCGGCGTCGAGCTCTCCGGGCGTGACCGCGGGCCGGTAGAGATCCCGGCGGCCCTCCCGCCGGCGCACCAGCAGGCCGCGCTGGGCCAGGCGGGCCATCACCGTGAGGACGGTCGTGTAGGCGAGTGGGGTGCCGCGGGCGCGCAGCCGGTCGCGGACGGCTCCGATCGACGACTCGCCCTCCCGCCAGAGGTCGTCCAGGACGGCCGACTGCAGGTCGCCGAGACGTCCCTGCGCGTCGTGGCTCGCAAGCCCGTCCCGCCCCCGGTGCTCGCTCCTGCCCACGGATCCAGACTACTCGCAGTGGCGCGCGGAGCGACGACCGCTCCTCGGGGCTGCGACGAACGTCATCGGACGAACGGTCCGGCTGAGAGCAACTACTCCGGTCGTAGTAGTGTGCGCGTGGTGAGCCGGGGAGACGAGTCGGAGCGCGGGGCGTCGGGTGCGGACGGCCCGCAGCGCGACGGGCGCCCCGCCGGACGGCGGCGCCAGCTCGTGGTCGGCGCCGTGAGCCTGGCGCTCGCCGGCGGGGTGGTGGCGCTCCTCGTCGCCGGGCTCGTCGCGCGCGGAACGAGCACGGCGCTCGACGACGCGATCGTGGCCGGCCGGCCCCGGCCGGCGCCCGCGTTCTCGCTGCCGATCCTGGTGAACGGCCGGGCGATCGGCCGTCGCGACGGGCAGCAGCTCTCGCTCTCGGACCTTCGCGGCCGGCCCGTCGTCCTGAACTTCTGGGCGTCGTGGTGCACGCCGTGCAAGAGCGAGGCGCCGCGCCTCGAGGCGGCCTGGGTTCGGCACCGCGGACAGGGCGTCGTGATGCTCGGGGTCGACGTCCAGGATCTGAGCGACGACGCGCGCGCCTTCGTCCGCCGCTACCGGCAGACGTACCCGAGCGTCCGCGATCGCCACGACGCGACCTTCACGGCGTACGGGCTCACCGGCGTTCCCGAGACCTTCTTCGTCGACGGCGGCGGCCGGGTGCGCGCGCACGTGATCGGTGAGATCTCCACCCGGCAGCTCGACGAGGGGATCGCACTCGTGACGACCACGAGGGGGAAGTAGCGGTGCGGATGCCGGCGCGAGCGGCTCTCCTGGCGGCGGGCGCCGTCGCGGCGCTCGGCCTGGTCGCGTGCTCCGGCAGCGGCTCGGACGGCGCCGGCACCTCACTGCGGTCCGTCCTGGCCGACCGTCACGTGCATTCCCTCGCCGTCGATCCCGCCGACCCCGAGCGCCTCCTGCTGGGTGTCCACGGCGGGCTCCTCCGGTCCGACGACGGTGGCCGCGGCTGGTCGCCCGCGGGCCTCGACGGCGACGACGCGATGAACCTCGCCCGCGCCTCGGGCGGGGCGCCCGTGTGGGTCGCGGGCCACGAGGTGCTCAAGCGGTCGGCGGATGGGGGCGCCACGTGGGAGGCGCTCCGACCGGCGGGCCTCCCGGGGCTCGACCTGCACGGGTTCGCGGTGCGCCCCGGCCATCCGCGTGAGATCGCCACCGCCGTCGCCGGCCAGGGCCTCTACCGCTCGGCCGACGGCGGGGCGTCGTTCCGCCTCGCGTCCCGCGACGTCGGGCCAAGCGTCTTCGGGTTGACCTTCACCGCGGGCGGCATGCTCGTCGCCGCCGACGTCGCGCGTGGCGTCGTCGCCAGCCGCGACGGGGGGCGCAGCTTCACGACCCTGGTGACGGGCGCGGGCTTCGTCTCGGTCGCGGCCCACCCCGGGCGTCCGGGATGGGTCCTGGCGGCCGGGGAGGCCGGGCTCGTCCAGTCGCACGACGGGGGGCGGCGCTGGCGGACGACGACCGTCGTGGGGCCGGTCGCGGCGGTCGCGGCGGCGCCGGGCGCCCCGCAACGCGCCTACGCCGTGGCTGCCGACGCCCGCGTGTACGCGACCCGCGACGGGGGCCGGAGCTGGGCCACGGTGGGGGAGGGCCGGTAGGTGCATCCCGAGCTCGGCACGGTGGGGCCCCTCACCATCAACAGCTTCGGCGTGATGATCGCCATCGCCCTGATCACGGGCACGTGGTTCATGGGCCGGGACCTCGACCGGCGGGGCCTGCGCCCCGGGTTCGCCGTCGAGCTGGCGATCGCTGCGGCGATCGGCGGGGTGCTCGGCGCGCGCCTCTACTACCTCGTCGAGCATCGCGGGGACGCCGGGGGCGCGGCCCTCTCGGGATCGGGCCTCGTGTGGTACGGCGGCGTGATCGGGGGCGTCGCGGCGGCCGTCGCCGTCACCCGGCTGCGGGGGCTTCCTCTCGGGGTGGTCGCCGACGCCGCCGCGCCGGCCCTCGCCATCGGCTACGCGATCGGGCGGATCGGCTGCCAGCTCGCCGGGGACGGCACCTACGGCGAGCCGAGCGACCTGCCCTGGGCGATGAGCTACCCGGACGGGCGCGTGCCGACGGACGTGGCCGTGCACCCCACGCCGATCTACGAGTCGCTCACCATGCTCGTCGTGTTCGCGGTGCTGTGGCGACTCCGCGGGCGGCTCGCCGGGCCCTGGCGCCTCTTCGGCCTCTACGCCGTCCTCGCCGGTGGGGAGCGCCTCCTCGTCGAGTTCATCCGCATCAACGACGTCGCCGCCCTCGGCCTGACGGCTCCCCAGCTCTTCTCCCTCGCCCAGATCGCCATCGGAGCGGTGCTGCTCGGCGGCCCCGTCGCGTGGCGCCGCCGACCGTCGGCGGCCGTGAGCTGACCGGACACGGGACGAGCGACGCGGCGGGCGCGCCGCGCCGCCTGCCGCGTCTCACGGCCGCGCGGGCGGTGATGGTCGCCGGGATCGGGCTGGCCGCGGCGCTCGCCGCCATCCCGATCCTCGCGGGCGGTGGGGGGACCGCACAGGTCGCCCCGCCACGCGGGCCCGCCCTCCGGCTCGCGGACCGGGCGGGGCTCGTCACCGTGAACCTCGCGGCCCGGGCCACAAGCCTGGAGGTCAGGACGTTCCCCTCGCAGGGGGTGGAGGTCGGGCGCGGCTCCGTGCGCGTGCGGGCCGGACGGGACGGGGATGCGCCCGTCGACATCGCCACCGCCGACTGCGGCGCGGGCTGCCACCTCGCGCGTATCCGGCTTCGCCCCGGGGTGTGGAGCGTGGCGGTGGTCGTCGCCCCGCGGGGGGCGAAGCCCGCGGCGGCGGCCTTCTCCGTCCCGTGGCCGCTCGGGCCCGGCCGCGACCGGCTGCTGCGACGGGCCGTCGCGTCGATGGCGCGTCTGCGCGCCGTCACCGTCCACGAGCGCGTCACCAGCGACCCCCGACGCGGATACACGCCCAGCCCCACGGTCACGCTCACCGGACGGGAGCTCCTGGGGGCCGAGACGTACGCGCTCGGGGGCGCGCGCGACGTGCGGGAGATCCCCGGGGGAGGGGCGCTCCGCCGGATCGCGTACGCGATCCCTCCCGCGCACATCTCGTACCAGCTCTGGGTCGGACCGGACGGCCTCATCCGCCGCGAGCGGATCGTCGGACCGAACCACCTGATCGAGCGCCGGTTCTCGCGCTTCCGGCCGCCTCCCCGTGCCGGCGCCGGGCCCGGGACCGCCGCAGGGGGTGTCCGGCCTACGGCTTGAGCCGCCAGCCGCGTGCCAGCAGCGCGACCGCGGCCGCGATGAGCGCGGCGGCCACCGCGCCCGCGACGAGAAGCGACGCCCACACCCGCGCCTCCTGCACGCCGGTCATGCCGGCGCGACACGCGTCGACGAGGTAGTACAGAGGGTCGACGCGGGTCAGGGTCGACCAGGGCTCGTCCAGGCGGTCGGCCGAGTAGAACACGCCGCCGAGGAGGGCGAGCGGCGCGATGACCAGGTTCGCGACGAAGGCGTGCTGGTCGAAGGTGTCGGCGAAGAGGCCGGTGATGACGCCGAGGGCACTGAAGATGAGGCCCGTCAGGATGAGGACGCCGATCATCAGGGCCGGCCGCCGGATGCCGCCGGCGAAGGGGCTCGACAGCGCGAGGACGGCCGCGGCGGCCAGCCAGCCGCGCACGAGGCCCCCCGCCATGTAGCCGGCGGCCACCTCCGCGTGACGGAGGGGGCTCGTGAGGACGTCGTCGACGTACCCCTCGCTCTTGGCCTGGAAGAGGCTCGTCGAGGCGTTCGCGAAGGCCTGGCCGGCCACCGTCATCACCAGGAGGCCGGGGAGGATGAAGGAGAGGTAGCTCACCCCCTCCACCTGGCGGAGCCTCTCGCCGAGGGCGCCGCCGAAGACGGCGAGGAAGAGGGCGGCGGTCGCTGCGGCGGGAAGGACGGTCTGGGTCCACAGGACGAGCACCCGGCGCACCTCGCGTCCCGCCAGGGCCGCCGCTCCCCGCCGCCCGACGACCCTCAATTCGGCGCGGGTCGGCTCGACGGCGCTCATTCGCGCATCGCCCGCACGTAGGCCTCCTCGAGGCTGCTCCCACCGAAGCGCGAGCGAAGCTCGTCGACCGTGCCCTCGGCGATGATGCGCCCCGCCCTGATGAGGGCGATGCGCCGGCACAGCGCCTCGGCCTCCTCCAGGTAGTGGGTGGTGAGAAGGACGGTGGTGTCCTCGTGGTGGTGCAGGCGCCGCAGGTAGCGCCAGAGCTCGTGGCGCAGCTCCAGGTCGACCCCCGCGGTGGGCTCGTCCAGCATCAGGAGACGCGGTCGATGGACCAGGGCCCGGGCGATGAGCAACCGCCGGCGCATGCCTCCCGACAGGCGATTGGGGCGGGTCCCGGCCTTGGCCGTGAGGTCGAACGCGTGGAGCAGCTCATCGGCCCGCCGCTCCGCCTGCGGCTTCGCCATCCCGAAGTAGCGTGCGTGGAAGGTCAGCACCTGACGGGCGCTGAGGAAGCGGTCGAGGTGCACGTCCTGGGGGGCCAGGCCCACGAGCAGCCGGGCGCGGCGATAGTCGGACACCGCGTCGTGTCCGAACACGAAGATCCGGCCCGCCGGGGCCCGCACCAGGCCGCAGCTCATGCCGATCAGCGTCGTCTTGCCGGAGCCGTTCGGGCCGAGCAGACCGAAGACTCCGCCGGCCGGCACGCACAGGGACAGCCCGTCGATCGCCCGCGTCCCGTCTCCGTAGACCTTGTCGAGCTGCTGGACGAGAAGCGCGGCGCCGGGGCACGCCGGGGAGTCGCGTGGGAGTGGCGTCACGGGCGGGTCCCGGCCGCGCCCGTCACGCCCCCGGAGCGGGGACGCGGCCGCCGCTCCGCCGCCGCGGGGAGGACGTGAGCGCCGTCGCTGCCATCGCCGCCCAGTGTAGGACGGCCGGTGCCGGCACCCGGGCGCGCGATACTCGTCCCCCATGGGGTTCGTCCCGCCCGCACGCCACCTGCTGCGCGCCAAGGACCTCGCCGACGCGAGGTACTTCGAGCCGCTGCGCGTCGACGACCTCGCCCGCGCCGCCCGCCTCTCCCGCGCCCACTTCAGCAGGGAGTTCCGCCGGGCGTTCGGCGAGTCGCCGCACGCGTACCTCCTCACCCGGCGCCTCGAGCGCGCCGCCGCGATGCTGCGCTCGACCGACCGTTCCGTGGCGGACATCTGCTTCGCCGTGGGCCTGCGCAGCGTCGGGTCGTTCACCACCAGCTTCACGCGCACCTACGAGATGTCGCCCACCGCGTACCGGGCGGCGTTCCCCCCGGCCGCCACCCATGCGCGCATCCCCGCGTGCGTCCTGCGCGTCTACGGCCGGCCCCAACACCGCACGAACGGAGAAGACAACGGCGCGGCGCATGCTGAGTATTCGCGTCGTCCCTCGACACAGGAGCCCCCGCATGATCAGGATCGCCACCGCCCAGCTGTGGGTGCATGACCAGGACGAGGCCCTCGCCTTCTACACACAGAAGGTCGGGATGGAGGTCCGCGCCGACGTGACGCTCCCCGAGATGGGTGACTTCCGCTGGCTCACCGTCGGCCCCGCCGGGCAGCCCGACATCTCCATCGTCCTCATGGCCATCCCCGGCCCCCCGGTCATGGACCCCGCCACCGCCGACCAGGTCCGCGCGCTGATGGCGAAGGGGTTCGCGGGCACGATCTTCCTCACCACCGACGACTGCCGCGCCTCCCACGCCGAGCTCGCCGGCCGCGGCGTCGAGTTCACCGAGCAGCCGGAGGAGCGCCCCTACGGCATCGACGCGGCGTTCCGCGACCCCTCCGGGAACAACATCCGGCTCACCCAGGTCCGGGAGATGGCGCCGGCCTGACCCCCCACCGTCGCAGGCGCCACATCCACTGGCGCTCGAACGCGACCTTCCCGAGATGCCAGTGGCGGCCCGGGCGCCGCATCCGCACCCGCGGCCCGTCCTCGGCGTAGAAGTCGCCACTGGCATACCCGGCCGCCCCGTCACCCACCTCCAGGAAGCAGGCGCCGGTCCCGTCGAACGCCGCGCCGGTGCCGCGGCCGGCGAGCTCCGACGCGACGCGCCGCGCCACCACCTCCGCCTGGGCGTGCGCGAACACCCCGGCCTTCGGCAGGAACCGGCCGCCCGCGACAGGGATCGCCGTCACGTCGCCGAGCGCGAACACCCCGTCCGCCGCGGTCGCCAAGGTGTGGCGGTCCACCGGCACGAACCCGCCCGGCGCCGCCAGACCGCACTCCGCCACCAGGGACGGCGCCCTGTGCGGCGGCACCCCGATGAGGACGTCGAACCCGGCACGGCCCCCGCCCGGAAGGAGGATCTCCCGCCGCGCGGCGTCCACGCCTTCGGCCTCCACCCCCGGATGGAAGCCGATGCCCCGTGACGCGAGGAGGCCCGCCACCTCCCGCCCGATCCGTTCCCCCGCCGTCGGCATGGGGTACGGCTCCGGGGTGAACACGTCGACCGTCACCCGGTCGCGCACCCCCCGCCTCCGCAGCAGGGCCTCCGCGAGGAACGCCGCCTCGTAGGGGGCCGCGGGGCACTTGTAGGGAAGGCGTGACACGAGGACCGCCACCCGGCCCCGCTCCAGCGTCACGAGCGCCCTGCCCGCCGCCTCCGCCCCCTGCAGCGTGTACAGGTTGTGGGCGGCCTCCGCGAAGCCGGGGAGCGCGGCGGGGGCGAGCTCGGCGCCCAGGGCCACCACCAGCCGGTCGTACGGCAGCCGCCCGTCCCGCGTCGCGACCTCACCACGTGCGAGGTCCACCCCCTCGGCGGCCGTCACCGCCACCTCGATCCCGCGCCGGCTCATCCCGCGGATGTCGACGCATACCTGCGCCGGTCGCCGGGTGCCGGCCAGCACCCACAGAAACGACGGGGCGAAGCGATACACCGGGTCCCGCTCCACGACCACCACGCGGTCGCCGGGCGGCAGCTCGCGCCGCAGGCGGCGTGCCGCCACCAGCCCGCCCGTGCCGCCGCCCAGCACCACCACCGCTCGTGCCGCCACGCCGGCCCCCGATCGAGTGCCCCGCGTCACAGATCTCTTGGCATCTGGCGGCTGCAAAGTCGCGCCGGATCCTGGGTGCTCGTGCGGCTGAGCGTGCGGGAAGCGGGGTCCTCGGTCGGGCCGATATTCCCGATATCGGCCCTCCCTGCGTCCCCCGTCCGGCGG
>JBFLWO010000010.1:0-14876 GCA_040757755.1 Actinomycetota bacterium | reverse complement strand
TAGATCGCCCAGATCTCCTGCGTGTCGGGGGCGGGCGGGGTCAGGGCGAGCTCGCTGCGCTCCGCCGCCCGGATCGCGAGGTCCATGAGCCGGCCCCCGTCCACGCCCAGCGCCGCGAGCGTCGTGGCCCCGGCGCGCTCCGCGAGGCGGGTTGCCGCGACGACCGGGCCCTCGCCGATCGCGCGGCCCAGCCGCGCCACCGCGTCGGGGAACCGTTGCGCCAGGGCCCGCAGCGTGTGCGGCAAGAGCACCGCGTTCGCGGCGCCGTGCGGCACGCCGCCGTACCGCACGAGGGTCTGGCTCAGCACGTGGTGCAGGCCGTACCCGGCGGAGTCGATGGCGTAGCCGCCGAGGAGGGCGCCCAGGGCGAGGGCGTCGCGGTCCGGGGCGCCGGCCAGCGCCGTGACGATGAGGCGTGCGCCCTCCAGGGCGGCGAGGGTCGCGACGGGGTTCGCACGCGTCGTCATCGTCGCCTCCGCGCAGTGCGCGAGGGCGTTCAGGGCGCTCGCGACGAGCTCCGGCTCGGGCAGCGACGCGGACAGCTCCGGGTCGTTCACCACCACCCGGGGCCGCACCCGCGGCGTCTCGGGGGGCAATGCCGCCGGCAGCCGGTGGATCGCGGTCATCTCCGCGCCCGACAGGGTCGTGGGGATCGCGACGACCCGCGCCGGCGGCGACATCGACGCCGCCACCGCCTTCGCGGTGTCGATCACCCGGCCGCCGCCCACCGCGACGAGGGTGCGGGCGTCGGTGCGGGTGCGGATCTCGTCGGCGAGGGCGTCGACGGGGCCGGGACCGACGTGCAACACCCGCCCGGCGCGGGACGCGAGGTCCGGGACCCGCTCCTGGGAGCGCGGCGTGGTGAGGAGGGTGAACGGCCCGTCGACGAGGGCGGCGGCGCCGGCGGCGGCGCCGCGGCCGAAGCGCACGACCCGCCCCCCGTCGCGCCATGTGAACGGGGCGGTCACGTCCACGGGGCCTCCGCGCGGCCGTGCCGCCGGCCCGCGGCGGGCGGCGTCGGTGTCGGCTGGGGGCGGCGGGGCATGGCTGCGGTCAGGACAGCTCGCCGAAGTCCTCGACGGCCCGCGTGCTGCCGGCGACGAGCAGCACGTCGTCCGGGCCGATCACGGTGTTCTGCGTGGCGTACGTGAACGCGCCGCCCGGGGGCTTCACGCACACCACCGTCACGTCGTGGCGGCTGCGCACCGCGGACTCCCCGAGGCTCTTGCCGACCATCTCCGTCGGGGCGGTCACCTCGACGAGGGCGAAGTCCCGGTCGAGCTCCATGTAGTCGATCGCCCGTCCGGACAGGACGTGCGCGACGCGGATCCCCATGTCCCGCTCCGGGAACACCATCGTGTGCGCGCCGACGCGCTGCAGGATCCTGCCGTGCGCCGCGGTGATCGCCTTCGCGACGACCCGGGGGATGCCGAGGTCGGTGACCAGGACGTGGGTGGCGAGGATGCTCGCCTCGATGTCGCCGCCGATCGCGACGACAGCGGTGGTGAAGTCCGTGCCGCGCACGACCTGCCCCATCGCCTCCGGGTCGGTCGCGTCGGCCTGCACGACGTGCGTCAGGTCGTCCATGTGCGCCTGCACGAGGCGCATGTCGCGGTCCACGCCGAACACCTCGTGCTCGAGCCGCACGAGCTCGGCCGCGAGGGCCGATCCGAAGCGGCCGAGGCCGATGACGAGGACGGGCTCACGCCGGGTTCTAGCCAACGATGGGTCTCTCCTCCGGGAAGGCGTACAGGGGGCGCCGCTCCCGCATCAGCAGGGCGATGCCGGCGGTCAGCGGCCCGACGCGGCCGATGAACATGAGCACGATCAGGATGGCCTCGCCGGATGGTGGCAAATCCGCGGTGATGCCGGTGGACAGGCCGACGGTGGCGAACGCGGACACCGCCTCGAACAGCGAGGCGCTGAGCCCGTGCGGGCTCACCGCCATGAGGGCGAGTGTCGCGGTGACGACGATGCCGATCGCGAGGAGCGCCACCGCGAGCGCCTGGCGCTGCGCCGGGCCGGGGATCTGCCGCTCGAACGCGGTCACCGCCGTCCGCCCCCGGATCTCCGAGATCACCATGAGGGTGAGCACGGCGATCGTCGCGACCTTCACGCCGCCGGCGGTGGAGCCGCTGCCCCCGCCGATGAACATGAGGATGTCGGTGACGAACAGGGTCTCCTGCTGCGCGTCGCCGTAGTCGATCGCGTTGAACCCCGCGGTGCGCGGCGTGATCGCGTTGAAGAACCCGAGAAGGAGCTTCCCCCCCGCGGACCGGTCGCCGGTGGTGGCGTCGTTCGTCCATTCGAAAAGCCACATCGCCAGGGTGCCGAGCACGATGAGGGCGCCGGTCATCGCGAGGGTGATCTTCGTGTGCAGGCTCCAGGCGCGGGCGCGTCGCGGGGCGCGCGCCAGGTCCAGCGCGACGGGGAGGCCGAGGCTGCCGGCGATGATGGTGAGCGCGACCGTCACGAGGATCCACGCGTCCCCGGAGAACGACATGAGGCTGTCGCTGAACAGGGCGAACCCGGCGTTGTTGAAGGCGGACACGGCGTGGAACGCCCCGTTCCACAGCGCCTCCCCGAAGGCCATGTCCTCCCCGAGCCAGAAGCGCAGCGTGAGGACGGTCGCCGCCACCGTCTCGACGGAGAGGCTCAGCACGGCGACGCCGGCGACGACGCGGCGCACGTCCGCCAGGTTGAGGGCCCCCGCCTCCGCCTGGGTGAGGAGCGTCGCGCGCAGGCCCAGGCGCCGGCCGGCGAGCATCACGAGGAGCGCCGCGGACGTGAGGATCCCGAACCCTCCGACGACGATCTCGGCGGCGATCACGGCCTGGCCGAGGTCGCTCCAGTAGGTGGCGGTGTCGACCACGGTGAGGCCCGTGACGCTCACCGCCGACGTGGCGGTGAAAAGGGCCTGCTCGAATGGCGCCCCTCCGGGGCCGACGCGGGCCGCGGGGATCATCAGGAGCAGCGTGCCGATCGCGATGGCGACGGCGAACCCCAGGACCACGGCCTGGCCCGGGTTGCGGGGCAGAAGGCGGCTCATCGGCCGTCGGCGATGCCCGGCGCGGTCAGCGCGCCGTGATCAGCACCTGGAAGATGTACACCGGCCGCGTCGGCACCTGCGCCGCCGGGTCGCCCGGCGGGGCGTTCGGGTCCGCGAACCCCTCGATGGTGCGGGCGACGTCCATGCCCGCCACCACCCGCCCGAAGCGCGAGTAGGCGGGGGGGAGCTGGGTGCCCTGCTCCCCCGTCACGATGAAGAACTGGGAGCCGTTCGTGTCGGGCCCGCTGTTCGCCATCGCGACGGACCCGAGGCGGTACCCGTCGGGGGGCAGCTCGTCGGGGAACTCGTAGCCGGGGCCGCCGGTGCCGTCCCCGTTCGGGTCCCCGCCCTGGATCACGAAGCCCGTCACGACCCGGTGGAACGTGAGCCCGTCGTAGAAGTGGCGCCGGGCGAGCGCGACGAAGTTGTTGACGGTGTTCGGGGCGGCTTTCGCGTCGAGGGCGATGACGATGCGGCCGCAGGACGTGACGAGCGTCGCCCGGTAGCTCTTGCGGACGTCGATCTCCCGCGGGGGCGGCTGGTCGAACGTGGGCCGCTCGCCCACCGGCTCGGGCACCCGGTCGGTGCAGCCGGGGGTGGCGGAGGTGGCGGTCGCGGTGGTGGCGGCCTGCGGCGTGGAGATGTCGTCGCCGCACCCGGCGGCGGCGAGCGCGGCGACGGCGGCGGCGAGCGCGACCGCGGACCGCACGGTCATGTGGCGTGGCGGGGGCATCGCGGCGGAAGTGTAGTGGGGGGAGCGGCGCGCCCCGCGGGGACCCGTCCCCGGGCGTGACGTCAGCCCGCCCGGGCCTCCGCGGCCTCCGCCGGTCCGTCGAGCGTCGCCACCCTGTCCCGCCCCTCCGCCTTCGCCCGGTACAGGGCGTCGTCCGCGTGGCGGTACACCTCGCGGGCGGACTCCGCCGGACGGCAGGAGAACGCCCCGACCGACACGGTGACCGGCCCGACATCGTCGAACGGCGCGTCGCGGATCGCGCTCCACGCGCGCCGCGCCGCGGCCCCGGCGGCCGAACCGTCGGTCTCGGGGAGGAGCCACGCGAACTCCTCGCCGCCGATGCGGGCGACGGTGTCGCCGGCGCGGGCGAGGGATGCGAGCCGCCGGGCCACCTCCACGAGCACCCTGTCGCCCACGGGGTGGCCGTGCGCGTCGTTGATGAGCTTGAACTGGTCGATGTCGAGGATGACGAGACTCAGGGCGTGGCCGTGGCGTTTCGTGCGCTCCGCCTCCGCCTCCAGCCGCTCGAACAGGGTGCGGTGGTTCGCGAGGCCGGTGAGCCCGTCCGTGGCGGCACGGACCTTCAACTCCGCGCGCGCCGCCGCGCTCGCGATCGCCAGCCCCAGGAGCTCCGCGAAGTCGCCCAGGCGCGCCTCCGCCTGGTCGGCGAACGGCGTCGCCTGACCGGTGCGGGACACGACGATCACGCCCCACAGGCGGGACTCCGCCCGGATCGGGGCGGCGACGCCGCTCGCGTACGAGGGGGGCACCATGAGGCGGCTGTGCCGGTCCCGCTCCCGCAGCCGGGCGTACGAGTCGGTGCGCGCGGGGCGGCCGGTGCGGAACACACGCACCACGGGGCGGTCGCCCCGCAGCGGGAAGCGCGCGCCGATCGTCGGGGCCTCCGGCCCCCACGCGCCGAACACCACGGCGTCGCCCCCGTCGAAACGCGCGATGCGCCCCGCGTCGCCGTCGAGGAGCCGCGCCGCCTCCCGCGCGGCGAGCTGGAAGATCGCCTCCGGCGAGTCCTCCCGCGCCACCGCCTTCGCGACCCGCAGGAGCGCCTCGTGCTCGGCGAGGGCGGCGCGGGCCGCCTCCTCCCGCCGCCGAAGCTGCCGCGCCTCCCGCCACTCGCTCGCGTCACGCGTGCTGGTGTGCACCTCCACCAGGGCGCCGGTGCGCGGGTCGCGGGCGGCGCGGGCGGTGGAGTGACACCACACATAGCGGCCGTCGCGGTGGCGCATCCGGGCAACGACCCGGACCGGCTCGTCCGACAGGTCGAGGCTGCCGTGGGCGTGGCTCACCGGCATCACGTCGTCCGGGTGGAGCAGCGCGTACGGGTCGACGCCCACGAGGTCCGCCGGCTCGTAGCCCAGCACGCGGCGCGCCCCGGGGGACACGTAAACGAAACGCCCGCCGGGGGAGTGGCGGGCGATCATGTGGTCGGAGCGCTCGACGAGGTCGCGGAAAGGACGCAGGTCCTCGCCGCCGTCGGAACGCGCAGTCGGTCCGCCATGGCCGCCGCGCCCCCCCGCCTCGGGGCGGGGGTCCATCCCCCTGCCGCCCATGATGGGGGAGATGATACTTCCGGCGCACCGGCTTGCCGAGATCGCCCGTGGGGGTGAGACGGCCGGGCGCGGCCCGGTCTCAGCCCCCCGGTGAGGCGGCGGCGCGGAGGGTGCGGGAGCCGTCCTCCCCCTCCTCCTCGCGCAGCGCGCCGGCCTGCAGCAGGTCGGCGACCGCCTCCTCCACGACCCATTCGTTGCCGGGGACCGTCTCGAGCCGGGCCATGAGGTCGCGGCGGCTCACGCCGCCCGGCTCGCCCGCCAGCGGGTCCAGGATGCGCCGCTCGAGCGGCGGCCAGCGACCCGGCGCCATCGCCGCCCCCGTCACGCCGCCCTCAAGGCGGCGCGCTTGCGGGAGATCCCGTCGATCAGGTCGTTGAAGGAATCCTCGAACTTCTGCACTCCCTCCTCCTCCAGCACACGGGTCACGTCGTCGTAGTCGACGCCGGCGGCGGCGATCGCCTCCATCACGCGGCGCGCGTCGTCGACCCCGTCGGTGAGGGTCGGGGCGGCGACGCCGTGGTCCTGGAACGCGCGGATCGTCTCCGCGGGCATCGTGTTCACGGTGTCCGCGCCGATCAGCTCCTCCACGTACAGGACGTCCCGGTACGCGGGGTTCTTGGTGGACGTCGACGCCCACAGGCAGCGCTGCGTGGCGGCGCCGCGGGCGCGCAGCGCCTCCCACCGCTCCCCCGAGAAGATCCCCAGGTAGTCCTGGTAGGCGAGCTTCGCGTTCGCCACGGCGAGGCGCCCCTTGAGGTGGTCGTGCCCGCCGACCTCGTCCAGGCGGCGGTCCGCCTCGGTGTCGACGCGCGACACGAAGAAGCTGGCGGTCGACGCGACGGTGGACGGGTCGCCGCCGTCGGCGACGAGGCGCTCCAGGCCGCGCAGGTACGCCTCCGCCACCTCCCGGTAGCGGGTGAGGGAGAAGATGAGGGTGACGTTGATCGACCGGCCCCGGGCGATCATCTCCTCGATCGCGCCCAGGCCCGCCAGCGTCGCCGGGATCTTCACGAGCGCGTTCGGCCGGTCCACGAGCTCATGCAGGCGGGTCGCCTGGGCGACGGTGGCGTCCCGGTGGTGCGCCAGGCGCGGGTCCACCTCCAGCGACACGAAGCCGTCCCGCCCGCCGGTGGACCGCCACACGGGTCGCAGCACGTCGCAGGCGGCGATGATGTCGGCGACGGCGAGGTGGATGAACACCTCCGCGTCGTCCTCCTCACCGTCGAGCAGGGCGCGCATCTGGGCGTCGTACGCGGTGCCCTCCGCGAGGGCCTTCTGGAAGATCGTGGGGTTCGAGGTGACGCCGGTGACGGCGTCCTCCTCGGCGGCCCGGGCGAGGCCCCCGCCGGCGACCAGGTCCCGGGACAGGACGTCGATCCACACGCTCTGCCCCAGGGCGGCGAGCTGGTGGAGTCGGGATCCGGTCACGTCATCCTCCGTTCGGGTGCGGTGAGGGGCGCGTCGTGCCCGCCGTGCAGGGTAGCGTCATCGTCCTCGGCGGCGGGCAGCGCGGAGCCGCGCACCCCGGCGGTGATGAGCCGGGCGCCGCGACCGTGGGTGAAGAAGCTGAACGCCCACCGCATCAGCACGAGCATCCGGTTCTGGAAGCCGATGAGGTACATGATGTGCACGAGGAGCCACAGGATCCACGCGAGAAGGCCGGTCGCCTTCCCGTAGGGCAGCTCCGCCACGGCCTTCGCCCGCCCGATCGTCGCCAGGTTCCCCTTGTCGCGGTAGCGAAACGGGCGGGTGGGGCGGCCGGCGAGGCGCGCCGCGATGGTCGCCCCCACGTGCTCGCCCTGCTGCATCGCGACGGGGGCGACGCCGGGCAGGAGGCGGCCGGTGGCGGGGTCCTCCGCGTGGGCCATGTCGCCGATGGCGAACACCTCCGGGTGGCCCGGGAGGGTCAGGTCCGGAAGGACGTGGATGCGGCCGGCCCGGTCGACCTCGGCGCCGCACTGCTCGGCGAGGCGCCCGGCGAGGCCCGACGCCTCGACCCCGGCGGCCCACATGATCGTGCGCGCCTCGATGACCCGCTCCGCGCCGCCGGCGGTGCGGGTCGTGACCTGCCCCTCCACGATGTCGGTGACCATCTCGCCGAGAAGCACGGTCACCCCCATGCCGTGCAGGGCGTCGAGGGCGGCCTGCGACAGGTCGGGGGAGAAGGCGCCGAGCACGCGGTCGGCGGCCTCCACGAGGTACACGCGGGTGCGCGTCGGGTCGAAGCGGCGGAAGTCGTGGCGCATCGTGTCGTTGGCGATCTCCACGATCTGCCCGGCGAGCTCCACACCGGTGGGCCCGGCGCCCACGACGACGAACGTGAGCCACGCGCCGCGGCGGACCGCGTCGGTCTCGACCTCGGCCGCCTCGAACGCGAGCAGGATCCGCCGCCGGATCTCGAGGGCGTCCTCGATGGACTTCAGCCCGGGGGCGGCGGGCTCCCACTCGTCGTGCCCGAAGTACGAGTGGCGCGCCCCGGCGGCCACGACGAGCGTGTCGTACGGGACCTCGATGGCGCCGTGGCCGGAGGCGGTGCGGTCCACCAGCACCCGGCGCCGCTCCAGGTCGAAGCCCGAGACCTCCGCCAGCACCACCCGCGTGTTCGCCTGGTGGCGCAGCACCCCGCGCAGCGGCGAGGCGATCTCGCCGAGGGCGAGCGACCCGGTCGCGACCTGGTAGAGGAGCGGCTGGAACAGGTGGAAGTTGCGCCGGTCGACGAGGGTGACCTCGACGGGGGCGTCCTTCAGGCTGCGGGCCGCGAGCAGGCCGCCGAACCCGCCCCCGACGATCACGACCCGGTGCCGGCCGAGGATGGTGCGCGGGAGGCGGCGCCCGCTCATGAGCAGCATGAGCTCGTGGTGCGTCATCGTGCCGGTCATGGCGCGGCGCATGCGGATGCGTGGTGTGCGGACGTCCTCACACACCCATTCTGTCGGGAGGGCGGGCGTCGATGCCGCTGCCCCTCCGGGCTGCGGTCGCGTGACCCCGGCGGGCTACCCGGTTCGCTGCGGCACGGGGACCTCGCCGGCGGCGAGGCGCATCAGGAAGAGGGCGGCGACGGCGGCGCGCTCCGGCAGGCTCGGCAGGGCGCAGTGCTCGTCGCGGCTGTGCATGCCGCCGCCGCGGGGGCCGAGGCCGTCGAGGGTCGGCAGGCCCGCGGCGGTGAGGAGGTTCGCGTCGCTCGACCCGGCGGCGTCGGCCCAGCCGATCGACACGCCGAGGTCGGCGGCGGCCGCGACGTAGGCGGACGCGAGGGGCTCCCACCGCCCGTCGACGCGGCGCGGCGGCCGGGTGAACCGCCCGTCGACCGTGACGGTGACGTCGTGGCCGCGTGCCGCCGCGGCGGCGATGTCGCGGATGCGCGTCTCGATGAACTGGGCGGCGTCGTCGGTGGCGGCCCTCACCCCGATGTCGAGCACCGCGTGGTCCGGCACGACGTTCGCGGCGCCGCCGCCGTCGATGCGCGCGACGTTCACGATCACGTCGTCGTGGGCGTTCAGCTCGTGCACGGCGGTGGCGGCCGCGGCCACGGCGACGAGCGCGTTGCGCCCCGCGGCGAAGTCCCGCCCGGAGTGCGCCGCGATGCCGGTGGCGGTGAGACGGAACCAACCGGATCCCAGGCGGTGGCGGACGATGCCGCCCACGGGGAGGGCCGGCTCGAACACCAGGCCGACGTGCGCCCGCGACGCGGCCTCGGCGATGAGCGACGCGCTGTGCGGCGAGCCGGTCTCCTCGTCGGGCACGAGGATCACCTCCCACCCGAGGCCCGGCGCGTACGGGCTGTCCTCAAGGCGCCGCAGCGCGTGGAGCATCACGACGATGCCGCCCTTCATGTCGATCACGCCGGGGCCGCGCAGCGTGTCGGCGTCGAGGCGCGTGACGGGGAACTCCCCGGTCTCGGGTCCGAACACCGTGTCGTAGTGGCCGGACAGGAGCACGCGGCGCGGCGCGTCGGGGCGGGCGGCGGCGAGGATCGTCGCCTCCCCGTTCGGCCCGGTGGGGACGGTGACGACGTCGCACGGCAGGTGCGCCAGCTCGGCGCACAGGGCGTCGCGCATCGCGGCGAGGCCCGGCGGGTCGGACGTCGCGGAGTCGACGGCGGCGAACCGGATGAGGAGATCCTCCATGGCGGGCCGCAGCGCGGCCAGCCCGGCGACGTCGGCGGCAGCCGGCGGACTCGTCATATCGACTACCGTACCGCGGGATGCGGCACGGCCATACCCATGCGGCCCTCGTGGTGGAGGAGCTCGGGCGACCGCCCGTCCTGCGACGTGTCAACCGACCCGACCCAGCCGCCGGCGGCGCCCTGGTGCGGCTGCGCGCGGCGGGCCTCAACCCGGCGGACCTCGCGATCGGGGCGGGGCGCTTCTACCTGCCGCTGCCGGACCCGCCGTTCGTGGCGGGGTGCGAGGCGGTGGGGGAGGTGATCCGCTCCGGGCGGCACCCGGAGGGGGCGCGGGTGTGGTGCCTGCAGCCCACGGGGTGCTTCGCCGAGGTGTTCACCTGCCCGGAGGACGCCCTGGTGCCGGTGCCGGACGGGGTGTCCGACGCGGTGGCCGTGGCGATGGGGGTGGCGGGCCTCGCCGGCTGGATGCCGGTGCGCGACCGCGGCGCGCTGCGGGCGGGGGAGACGGTGCTGGTGCTGGGTGCCGGCGGCGTCGTCGGGCGGGTCGCGGTGCAGGCGGCGCGGGCCGGCGGCGCGGCGCGGGTCGTGGCGGGCGTGCGGAGCGAGGCGGGCGACGCGGTCGCACGGGCCGCCGGGGCCGACGAGGTGGTGCGGCTGGGCGGTGACGGTGACGCGGCGGCGTTCCGGCGGGCCGCCCCCGACGGCGTCGACCTCGTCGTCGACACCCTGTGGGGGGCGCCGCTCGTCGCGGCCCTCGGCGCGCTCGCGCCGCGCGCCCGGATCGTGCAGGTGGGAAGCGGCGCGGGGGCGGAGGCGGCGTTCCCGGCCGGTCCGCTGCGCGGCGGCCGCATCGACATCCGCGGGTTCAGCGTGTTCAGCGAACGTCCCGGTGACCTGGCTCGGGCGTACATCGAGGCGGCGTCCGCCGCGGCCCGCGGCGAGGTGCGGGTCGACACGGCGGAGGTCCCCCTCGCGGACGGGCCCGCCGCCTGGGCGCGCCTCGCGGCCGGCACCTCCGGCGTGAAGGTCGTCCTCACCGCGTAACGCGGGGGGTCGCGGCGCGACTATTCGGGGCGCGGCCCTCCCGGCGGGGGCCGTCGTATCCTGCGGACAGGTCCGCGACACGCACGACCGGAGGCACCGACATGGCGTTCTCGTGGCGCAGTCTGACCCTGCCGACCCCCGGGGAGGCGCTGCCCGGGCGCGACACCCGCATGCCGGTGCCGGCGCGGCACGAGGTGCTCGACGCCCCGCTCGAGCCGCCGTACCCGGCGGGGGCGCAGCTCGCGATGTTCGGGATGGGGTGCTTCTGGGGGGCGGAGCGCGTGTTCTGGCGGGCGGACGGCGTCGTCACCACCGCCGTGGGGTACGCGGGGGGCCACACCCCGAACCCCACCTACCAGGAGGTGTGCTCCGGGCTGACGGGGCACAACGAGGTGGTTCGGGTCGTGTTCGACCCGGCGCGCACCACGTACATGCGGCTGCTGAGCCTCTTCTGGGAGAACCACGACCCGACGCAGGGGATGCGGCAGGGAAACGACGTCGGCACCCAGTACCGCTCCGGGATCTACACGTACTCGGACGCGCAGCGGGAGGAGGCGGAGCGCAGCCGCGACGCCTACCAGGAGCGCCTGTCCGCCGCGGGCTTCGGGGCGATCACCACGGAGATCCTCCCGGCCCCGGAGTTCTACTTCGCGGAGGCCTACCACCAGCAGTACCTGGAGAAGGTGCCGGACGGCTACTGCGGGCTGGGCGGCACCGGGGTGTCGTGCCCCGTGGGGCTCGGCGCGGCGCAGCGCTGACGAGCGCGGGACGCGCCGTCCGCGGCGCCGTCCCGGGGCGCCGTCAGGGGCTCAGGCGAGACGCGGCGCGCCGTTGCCGGCGAGCCTCCAGCGCATGTCGATCGTGAGCTCGACGTGACGCTTCTTCTGCTTCATGTCGATCACGAGGTCGACGGGGTCGACGATCGCGGTCGGCCCCTGCCACTCGTCGTACGACAGGTCCACGGCGCCCTTCGCGATCTGGTCGGCGAGCGCGTGGAGCTGCGCCGCGACGAGGTTGTGCGGGGCGGTCTCGCTCAGGTCGAAGACGTGCTTCGTCATGACTCCGGTCCTTCGTCGGGCCTGGGGCTGCACCACGATGCCGTGTGTCGCCTCGTTCTTCGTCCGTCCGTCCGCCGATCCCGAGTGCGGAAAACCCGAGTGTCGCGCGGGCCGCGGGGGACGGGGCGTCCGCCGGGTCCGGCGCGACGTCCGCGCCCGAGCCGGTTGACGGCGGGGGCGCGGAGGATGAGAGTCCCTTGGAGGGAGGGGACGTGAACGCCGTCCAGTCGCTCGTCCAGACCGTCGCCGGGACCCGGCCGGGGGCGCGGCTGGCGCGCGCCGCGAGGATCGACCTGCAGGATCGCCTCGTGCACCGCGTCACCGGGGGGCGCGTCACCGTGACGGGCGTGCTCGCCGGGATCCCCACGATCCTCGTCACGACGACGGGACGCCGCGGCGGCCGCCCCCACACGGTGCCCCTCGTCCGGGTCACGGACCCGGCGCAGCCCGGCACCATCGCGGTCGTCGCGTCGAGCTACGGGCGCGACCGCGACCCGGAGTGGGCCCTCGACCTTCGGGCGCGCCCGCACGCCGTGGTCACGGACCGCGGCCGGTCCCGCCGCCACGCCGCCCGGGAGGTCACCGGCGACGAGTACGAGCGCTGGTTCCAGCGCGCCGCCGCCGTGTGCCGCGTGTACCCCCGCTACCGCCGGCGGGCCAGGCGCCGCATCCCGATCTTCACGCTGACCCCCGTCGACTGAGCCCCGACCGGCGACGCTCGGCACGGGTTCGCACCGCCGCTGCCGGCGTGGGCCGGCGATGGCGGTGCGCCATTTGGCGGGGGGGGTGTGCGCCATTTGGCGTGGGGCGGTGCGCGCCATTTGGCGCGGGAGGGTGTGCGCCATTTGGCGCGGGAGGGTGCGCGCCACTTGGCGCGGGAGGGTGTGCGCCACTTGGCGCGGGAGGGTGTGCGCCACTTGGCGCGGGAGGGTGCGCGCCACTTGGCGCGGGGGTGCGCGCCACTTGGCGCGGGAGGGTGCGCGCCACTTGGCGTGGGGGGTGCGCGCCAATTGGCGGGAGGGGGCGGCGTCGCGTGTCGCGATCGGCTCGCATGGCATGCGCCGCGACCCCACCGGGACCGACCCGCCGGTCGTGGCAGGCGCCGGCGGGGGGACGGCTGCGGCCGGCGGCGCCGGGGCGCGGGCCGCGGAGGCGACGCGGCGGCCCCTGGTGGGGCGTCTCACCTCAGGAGGCGTGGAGGGGGACCGGCGCCGCGGTGAGGCCGGGCGGCGGGGTGGCGGCCGGGGCGGAGTGCGGTGCCGCCGGGCCCGGCTGGTAGCGTGCCGCGCGGTCGCGCGGTGGGCGCGCACCGCCGATTCCCGACCCCGGACGGATCAGCATGAGCGAACGCGGGATGTTCACCGGCGGCGGGGAGTTCCACGCGGAGCTCCGCCGGCGCGTCGGCGAGGTCCTCACCCCCCGGCGTCTTCGTCACGGCCGGCTGCGGTTCGCCGCGAAGGCGGTGTTCATGGTGGCGTGGGCGGTGGCGTCGTACCTCGGCCTCCTCCTCGGCGCCACGACCCCGTGGCTCGTCGTCGCCCTCGCCGCGTCCCTCGGCTTCGCCCTCGCCGGCGTCGCGTTCACCATCGGCCACGACGCGAACCACGGCGCCGTGTTCCGCAGCCGGCGGCTCAACCGCGCCCTGGGCGCCGTGTTCGACCTGCTCGGTGCCAGCTCCCACGTGTGGCGCACGAAGCACAACCAGGCGCACCACTCCTACACGAACGTCGCCGGCGCCGACGACGACATCGAGATGCTGCCGCTGGCACGCCTCGCCCCCGAGCAGCGCCGCCGCTGGTTCCACCGGTGGCAGCACGTGTACCTGTGGCCGATCTACGGCCTGTACACGCTGCGGGCCCACCTCGTGGGGGACTTCCTCGAGCTGGCGCAGGGGCGCATCGGCGGCATCACGCCGCTGCGGCGCCCCGCGGGCGGCGAGATGGCCGTGTTCCTCGCCGGCAAGGCCGCGTTCTGGAGCTGGGCGCTCGTCATCCCCCTGCTCACCCGGCCGTGGTACTGGGTGATCCCCGTGTTCCTCGGCGTCTCGTGGATCATGGGCTTCACGCTGGCGATCGTGTTCCAGCTCGCGCACTGCGTCGACGAGGCGCGCTTCTCGAGCGTGGAGGAGATGCGCGCCGGCCCCGCCCGGGAGTGGGCGGTGCACCAGGTCGAGACCACCGTGGACTTCTGCACCGGCAACCGCCTCATGGCGTGGTACCTCGGCGGACTCAACTTCCAGATCGAGCACCACCTCTTCCCGAAGGTGTGCCACGTGCACTACCCCAGCATGCTGCGGGTCGTGCGCGCCACCTGCGACGAGTTCGGCGTGCGGCACATGGTGCAGCCCACCCTGCGCTCCGCCCTCGCGTCCCACGTCCGCTGGCTGCGGATGATGGGGAGCACCGACCCGGTCCCCGCCCCCGCCTGACCCGCCGGGACGGAGGTCACGCGCCGGAGCGGGCGGTCTCCTCGATCAGCTCCTTCAACACCTCGAGGGCGGCGCGCTGGCGCCCGGCGAGCAGGGCCTCCAGGTCCGCGTCCGGGTTGCGTGGCGTGGCGGACGTGCGCCACACCACGCGGCTGCCGCGTCCCGTGTCCTCCACCTCGATGCTCGCCAGGTGGTCGGTGACGGGGACCCCCGCGACCACCGAGTAGCTGTAGCTTCGGCGGGCGTCGTCGCGCGCCACGAGGCGCTCCACGACCTCCGCTCCGCCGGCGCGGCGCAGCACCCGCCGGTCCCCGTCGACCGTGCACGACTCGTACGCCGTGTACCAGCGGGGCACCCCCGCCGGGTCGCCCGCGACCTGCCAGGCGACGCCGGCGGGGGCGTCCACGTCGACGCTCACGGAGAACGCGTTCGCCATGCCTACAACTTCGCCCCGCAGTTGACGGGCCGGACCCACGTGAGCCCGGTGAGAAGCTGCGACGGCGGGTCGGTCTGCGGGGACGTGCCCGGGGACCAGTAGCGGCCCGACACGGAGCCGTTCGCGGAGACCGTCCACGAGTAGAACGAGCTGCTGGTGCCGCCGATCGTCGCGACGTACTCCACGATCCAGGACCCGTCGGTGTTCGCCTCGGCCCCCGTCACCTGGTAGTCGCCGACGGAGTTGATGTCGGACCCCTGCGAGGGGGTGATGCGGTAGTACGACCAGGTGCCGTCCGGGCAGTGGTCGTACTTCTCCTCCACCGCGCAGTTCGGCCAGCCGCCCTGCGGGCAGTCGGTGAACCGCGAGTTCAGGAAGAACGACTGGAAGTGCTGCAACGCCGGGTTCCCGGTGAGCTTCTGGGCGGGGGCGGG
>JBFLWO010000009.1:0-14943 GCA_040757755.1 Actinomycetota bacterium | reverse complement strand
GCCGGATCGCTGTGGCGCGATCCGGCGCCCTGCGGACCCCCCTGGCTCCCGACCGCGAGGTAGTGCGATGACTGCCGACCAGATCCGCGCGCACCTCGACCCGATCCGACACGAGTTCGCCGAGTCGCGCTCCCTCGTGCTCCCCGCGCTCAAGTACGCGCAGACGGAGAAGGGGTGGCTCGCCCCCGAGGACATCCGCGCCGTCGCCGAGGCCACCGGCCTCTCCCCCGCCTACTGCGAGAGCGTCGCGTCGTTCTACGACCGCCTCTACCTGCAGCCCACCGGCACGCGCGTCGTCAGCGTCTGCGTGACCCTGTCCTGCATGCTGCGCGGCTCCGACGAGGTGATGGAGTCGATCTGCGACACGCTCGGCATCGACGACCACCACCACGGCGGCACCACCGCCGACGGCACCGTCACCGTGCAGACCGCCCAGTGCCTCGGCTACTGCGACCGCGCCCCCTGCGTGCAGGTCGACGCCGAGGAGACGCAGGGGCCCCTCACGCCCGACGACGCCGCCCGGCTCGCCGACGACCTGCGCGGCGCCCCCGCCCCGACGGAGCTCTGGAGGTAGCGGGTGCCGCAGCTCAACCTCGTCTACCGGCACCGCGAGGCGGGCGGGCCCCTCACCGAGCTCACCGCCTACGAACGGGCCGGCGGCTACCGCGCGCTGCGCGAGACCCTCGCCAACCTGGACCCGGACGAGACCCTCTACCAGTTCCAGCGCTCCGGCCTGCGCGGCCGCGGCGGCGCCGGGTTCCCCACCGGGCGCAAAGCCAGCTTCCTCCCCAAGGACGCCCCGCTGCGCAAGTACGTCGTGTGCAACGCCGACGAGAGCGAGCCCGGCACCTTCAAGGACCGCGAGATCATGGAGATGAACCCCTTCCAGCTCCTGGAAGGGCTCACGCTCGCCGGCTACGCCATCGGCGCCGCCCGCGGCTACATCTACATCCGCGGCGAGTACGAGCACCAGGCGCGCATCCTCGACCGCGCCGTCGCGCAGGCCCGCGCCGCCGGCTACCTCGGCCAGAACGTCATGGGATCCGGGATGTCCTACGACATCACCGTGTACCGCGGCGCCGGCGCCTACATCTGCGGGGAGGAGACCGCCCTCCTCGAAAGCCTCGAGGGCAAGCGCGGCCAGCCGCGGCTCAAGCCGCCGTTCCCCGCCGTCGCCGGCCTCTACGCGTCGCCCACGCTCATCAACAACGTCGAGACCCTCTCCGCCCTGCCGCCCATCATGGAGCGCGGCGCCGACTGGTACGCGAGCCTCGGCACCGAGAAGAGCCCCGGCACCAAGCTGTTCTCGATCTCCGGCCACGTGATGCGCCCCGGCAACTACGAGATCGTCCTGCACGACACCACGCTGCGCGAGCTCGTGGAGGACATCGCCGGGGGCCTGCGCCCCGGCCGCCGCTTCCGCGCCTGCTGGGTCGGGGGCTCCAGCGTCCCCGTCATCGGGGAGGAGGCCCTCGACACCCCCCTCGACTACGAGTCCCTGCAGGCCGTCGGCACGTTCCTCGGCTCCGGCGGCTGCATCGTGATGGACGACTCCGGCTGCATCGTGCGCGCCTCCCTGCGCCTCGCCCACTTCTACCGGCACGAGAGCTGCGGCAAGTGCACGCCCTGCCGGGAGGGCACGAACTGGCTGGAGCGCCTCCTGCAGCGCATCGTCGACGGCGACGGCCGCATGGAGGACCTCGACCTCCTCGAATCCCTGTTCGGGAGGATGTCCGGCACCACCCTGTGCCCCCTCGCGGACGGCGCCGTCGCCCCGATCCGCAGCGCCCTCCGCCTCTTCCGCGACGACTTCGAGCGCGTCGTGCGGGAGGGGTCCCCCCGCCCCGAGCCGATGATGGAGGCGACGGTTGCCTGAGCGCGAACCCGTCACGTTCCAGCTCGACGGGCGCACCGTGCACGCCCCGGCCGGCACGATGCTCGTCGATGCCGCCGCGATGCACGGCGTCGAGATCCCGATCTTCTGCTACGAGCCGCGCCTCGGCGCCCCCATCGGGGCGTGCCGCATGTGCCTCGTCGAGGTGGAGGGGATGCGCGGCCTGCAGACCGCCTGCAGCACCCCCGTCGCCCCCGACATGGTGGTGCGCACCCAGAGCGAGCCGGTGAAGCAGGCGCAGGACGGCGTGCTGGAGCTGTTCCTGGGCAACCACCCCCTCGACTGCCCCGTGTGCGACAAGGGCGGCGAATGCCCCCTGCAGGACCGCACCTTCCGCTTCGGGCCCGGCACCACCCGCTTCGCCGAGCCGAAGCGCCACCACCCGAAGCCCCTCGACCTGTCGTCGCTCATCGCCCTCGACCGGGAGCGGTGCATCGCCTGCTTCCGCTGCGTCCGGTTCAGCCAGGACGTCGCCCAGGACCGCAACCTGGTGTTCGAGGAGCGCGGCGGCCGCACCTACATCGCCACCGCCTCCGGCGAGGAGTACGACGGCCGGTTCACCGGCAACGTCATCGACCTCTGCCCCGTCGGCGCGCTCACCTCCAACCCGTACCGCTTCGTCGCCCGGCCGTGGGACGTGAAGAACGCCCCGTCGGTGTGCGCCCACTGCTCCGTCGGGTGCAACACGGAGCTCACCGCCCGGGAGGGGCGGATCCTGCGCGTCACCGGACGCCCCCAGCCGAACCCCGCCGTGGAGGAAGGCTGGCTGTGCGACAAGGGGCGCTTCGCCTACCCCGCCACCTTCGGGCCGGACCGCATCACCACCCCCCTCATCCGCGAAGGCGGGGAGGAGCGTGAGGTCGACCTGGAGGAGGCCGTCGCGTACGCCGGCGTGCTCCTGTCGCGCGGCGCCGCCCCCGGGTTCCTGCTCGGCGCGACCGCCACCGTGGAGGAGGGCTTCCTCGCGCTCGAGCTCGCCGCCCGCCTTCCGAACGGCACCGCCGGCCGGCTCGGCGTGCCGTCCGACGGGCTCGACGTGCTGCGCGCCCTGCCCGCCGCCGAGCTCGGCGACATCGACGGCGCCGACCTCGTCGCCATCGTCGGCGGCGACCCCGCGAACGCCCAGCCCGTCGTGGAGCTGCGGGTGCGCAAGGCGGCGCGCCGCGGCGCCCGCATCCTGGTGATCGGGCCGCGCTCCACCCCCCTCGACGGCCTCGGCGGCCGCGTCCGCACCGAGCCGGGACGCCTCGTCACCTGCATCGAGACGCTCACCGACGCCGTCCTCGGCGCCGCCTCCCCCGTGGTGCTGTGGGACGAGGCGGACCTCGCGAACGAGCCGCAGGCCGCCGTCCGCCTCGCCGAGCTCCTCGCCGGGCGCGCCGGCGCACGGCAGATCGAGCTGGGCGGCGACGCGAGCACCGCCGGGCTGCGCGCCCTCGGCATCCCCGCCGGCCTCATGCTCGGCCAGGCCGTCGCGCAGCGCATCGGCACCTTCGTCGCCGTGCACGTCGACCCCACCGACGGCCCCGGCGGCGCCGAATGGGCGGCCGCCCTCGCCCGCGTCGGCCCGATCATCGCGATCGCGTCGCACCGCAGCCGGCTCACCGACCGCGCCGCCGTGGTGCTCCCCGCCCTCACCCCGTACGAGCAGGAAGGCGTCCTCGTCTCCATGACGGGGCGGGCGCAGCGCCTGCGCGCCGGCGCCCCCGGGCCCGGCGGCGCCGCCGCCGGCTGGGAGATCCTCGTCGCGCTGAGCCACCGCACGGGCAAGCCGCTGCCGTACCGCACGCCGCGCCAGGTGTTCGCCGCCGCCGCCGAGGCCCACGCCGCGTTCGCCGGCATGAGCTACGACACGATCGGGGACCTCGGCCAGCCCGTCGCGCGCCCCGCCGCGCCGGCGGAGGCGCCGCCCCCGCCGGCGGCCGCCGGCGACGGCCTGCTCGTCGTGCCGTGCCCCGCCATCTTCGGCGACGCCACCGCCCGCCGCTCCGACGCCCTCGCCGCGGTGCGCACCCCGCCCCGCGCGTGGCTCGCGCAGGACGACGCGGAACGCCTCGGCCTGAACGGCGACGGCCTCGTGCGCCTGGCGTCCCCGCACGGCGAGATCACCCTCCCCGCCGCCGTCGACCCGCGGCTGCGGCCCGGCGGCGTGTTCGTGGCCCTCGGCGCCGACGGCGCCCCCGGGGCCGAGTCCCTCCTGCCCCCCGACCGGGGCCCCGTCCGAGCGAGCGTGGCGCGTGCTTGAGGAAGCCTTCCTCACAATCCTGATCAAGGCGGCGCTCGTCGTCTTCGTCGTCATCACCGGCTTCGCGTACCTGCTCCTGTGGGAGCGGAAGCTGATCGGCCGCTTCCAGGTGCGCTACGGCCCGAACCGCGTCGGCCCCCTCGGCTACCTGCAGCCGCTCGCCGACGTCGTGAAGCTCATCTTCAAGGAGGACGCGGTCCCCGCCGGGGCGAACCGCCTGCTGTTCGCCATCGCCCCCCTCATCTCCGTGTTCGCGGCGGTCGCCGCGATCGGCCTGATCCCCTGGGGCGACCCGACGAGCTGGCTGGGGCACCACGTCAACCTCGTCGGCACCGACATCGACGTCGCCCTGCTCATCCTGTTCGCCCTGTCCGGCCTCGGCTTCTACGGCCTGATCCTCGGCGGCTGGGCCAGCGGCAACAAGTACTCGCTCCTGGGGGCGGCGCGCACCGCCGCGCAGCTCGTCTCCTACGAGGTCGCCATGGGCCTGTCCGCCCTCGGCGTCGTCATGGCGGCGGGCAGCATCTCCCTCGTCGACATCGTCGACGCGCAGCGCGACAACGTCTGGTTCGTCGTCCTGCAGCCCGTCGCGTTCGTGGTCTTCATGATCGCCGCCGTCGCCGAGACGAACCGCGCCCCCTTCGACCTCCCCGAGGCCGAGAGCGAGCTGGTCGCCGGCTACCACACCGAGTACTCGGGCCTGAAGTTCGCCATGTTCTTCCTCGCCGAGTACGTGAACATGATCATCGTGTCCGCCGTCGGCGCCACCCTGTTCCTGGGCGGCTACAGCGGCCCGTGGCTGCCCGGCTGGCTGTGGCTCATCCTCAAGATCACGGCGTTCCTGTTCCTCTTCATCTGGCTGCGGGCCACCCTGCCCCGCCTGCGCTACGACCGGCTCATGAAGTTCGGCTGGAAGGTCCTGCTCCCCATCGCCACCGCGAACGTCGTGGTGACCGCGATCGTCGCCGGGGTGGTGTACGCACGATGAGCGTCCAGGAGACCCTCAAGGGGTTCGGCGTCACCTTCCGGCACCTGCTGAAGCGGCCGGAGACCATCGGGTACCCCGAGAAGAAGACCCCGGTGCACCTGCGCTTCCGCGGCCGCCACCGCCTGTGGCTCCACGACAACGGCCTCGAGAAGTGCGTCGGCTGCTCCCTGTGCGCCGCCGCCTGCCCGGCGGACTGCATCCGGGTCGTCGCCGCCGAGAACACCCCCGAGAACCGGGTGTCGGCGGGCGAGCGGTACGCGCGCATCTACGAGATCAACATGCTGCGCTGCATCTTCTGCGGCTACTGCGAGCTCGCCTGCCCGTTCGACGCGATCACCCTCGAGCACGAGTACGAGCTCAGCGAGTACGGACGGGAGGCCGCGATCTACACGAAGGACATGCTGCTGGCGCCGCACCCCAAGCCGGTGCCGCTGCGCCCCGAGGCCCTCGAGGCGATCGCGGAGAAGAGCTAGCCGATGGGCGAGAGGATCACCTTCGCGGTCGCCGCGGCGGCGGCCCTGATCTCGGCCGGCCTCGTGATCACGCTGAAAAGCGCGTTCCGGGCCGCCGTGTCGCTCATCGTCACCCTCATCTCCGTCGCCGTCCTGTTCCTCATCCAGTCGGCCCAGTTCGTCGCGGCGATCCAGGTGATCGTCTACGCCGGCGCGATCGTCGTGCTGTTCCTGTTCGTCATCGCGTACCTCGGGGAGCGCCGCGTGGAGGAGACCGTCGACCCGCTCGGGCGCATGCACGTGTTCGGCTGGCTCACCGCCCTCGGGCTCGGCGGCTTCGCGGCGCTCGCCATCGCGAACTCCCGGCTTCCCGGCCTGCGCGACGACCCCCGCAAGGTCGGCAACATCGGCGGGCCGGAGGCGATCGGCCAGACGTTCCTGAACCACCAGCTCGTCGCCTTCGAGGCGACGTCCCTCGTGCTGCTCGTCGCGGCCGTCGGCGCGGTGGTCCTCGCGAAGCGCGCCGGCGGCGCGGGGGTGGGCCGGTGACCGGCGTGCCGCCGTCCCTCTACCTCGGCGTGTCCGTCGCGCTGTTCCTCCTCGGGCTCATCGGCGTGATGATCCGCCGCAACCCGCTCATGCTGCTGCTCGCCGTCGAGCTCCTCCTGAACGCCGCGAACGTCGCCCTCGTCGGCTTCTCGCGCTACTGGGGCAACACCGACGGCCACATCTTCGCGCTGGTGGTGATGGTGGTGGCCGCCGCCGAGGTCGTCGTCGGCCTCGGCCTCGTCGTCGCCGTGTTTCGCAACCGCCTGCGCCTGGACGTGGACGAGATGTCCACGATGAAGGGATAGGACGTGGAGACGAACCTCGGCTGGATCGTGCTCGCGCTGCCGCTCGCCGGCGCCCTCATCCTGTCCCTCTGGCCGGGCGAGCCGCCGAAGGCCGTGACCCGCGCCGTCGGCGTCGGCTCAGTCTTCCTCGCCTTCGTCCTCACCGCCGTGGTGTTCGCCGGGATGCTCGGCGACGACCCGTCGTCGCGCAGCCACGTCGACGGGCTGTGGGAGTGGATCACCGTCGGGGACCTCCGCGTGGACCTCGCGATCCAGATCGACCCGCTTTCCGTGCTGATGATGCTCGTCATCACCGGGGTCGGCTTCCTGATCCACCTGTACTCCACCGAGTACATGGCCCACTCCGCCGGCTACCGGCGGTTCTTCGCGGAGATGAACTTCTTCGTCTTCTCGATGCTGCTCCTCGTCCAGGCCGCGAACTTCGTGTTCCTCATCGTCGGCTGGGCGTTCGTCGGCCTCGCCAGCTACCTGCTGATCGGCTTCGACTACGACCGGCCCGCCGCGGTCGCCGCCGCCAAGAAGGCGTTCGTGATCAACGTGATCGGCGACGTCGGCATGGTCATCGCCGCGTGGCTCATCATGCGGGAGGTCGGCAGCCTCGACTACGGGGCGGTGCTCAGCGCGGCCCCCGGCGCGTTCGGCGACAGCGGCGTCGCCGACGCCGTCGCCCTCCTCCTGTTCGTCGGGGCGGCCGCGAAGAGCGCCCAGGTCCCGCTCCACACCTGGCTTCCCGACGCCATGGAGGGCCCCACCCCGGTCAGCGCCCTCATCCACGCCGCGACCATGGTCACCGCCGGCGTGTACCTCGTGGTGCGCACCCACGCCCTCTACGAGATCGCCCCGGTCGCCGGGGACGTCGTCGCCGTCGTCGGCGGCGTCACCCTGCTCATGGCCGCGACGATCGCCGTCGCCCAGGTCGACATCAAGCGGGTCCTCGCCTGGAGCACCGTCAGCCAGATCGGCTACATGATCATGGGCGCCGGCCTGGGGGCGTACGCGGGGGCGATGTTCCACTTCCTCACCCACGCGTTCTTCAAGGCCCTCCTCTTCCTGGCCGCCGGCATCGTCATCCACGCCCTCGCCGGCGAGCAGAGCATGGACCGCATGGGCGGCCTCAACCGCTACCTGCGCTTCGCCTACTTCGCCATCGCGGTCGGCTGCCTGGCGATCGCCGGCATCCCCGGCCTGTCCGGCTTCTTCAGCAAGGACGAGATCCTCGCCGTCGCCCTCGAGGCCGGCACCCTCGGCATCGTCCTGTGGGTGATGGGCACCGTCGCCGCCGCCCTCACCGCCTTCTACATGTTCCGCCTCCTGTTCCGGACGTTCCACGCCACGGAGCCCGAGGGCGGCTACGCGCACACGCCGCACCCGTCCGGGTGGGCGATGAACGTGCCGGTCGCGATCCTCGCCGTGCTCGCCGCGATCGGCGGCTGGCTGCAGGTGCCGGGCGGCTGGCACGCGATCTCCGACTGGCTCGCCCCCGTCCTCGCCGACGTGCCGGAGCCGCTGGAGGCCACGACCCGCGGCGAGTGGATCACGAGCCTCGTCACGAGCGGCCTCGCCCTCGTCGCCATCGGCGCCGCCTGGAAGATCTTCGGGCGCGACGACACGCGGCGGCGCGCCCTGGCCCGCCGCTTCGCCGGACCCCGCCCCGTGCTGGAGGAGGCGTACCTGTTCGACGAGGTCTACGAGCAGACCGTGGTGCAGCCCGGCCGTGACCTCGCCGACGCCATGCTCACCGGCGTCGAGCCCCGCGGCGTGCAGGGCATCGTCGTCGCCGCCGCCACCACGGTCCGCGACGCGGCCGTCGGGATGCGCGCGCTGCAGACCGGACTCGTCCGCACCTACGTGTTCGCCGTCGCCGCCGGCGCCGTCGTCGTCGCCGTCGTCATCGCCCTCGTCAGGTAGGCCGGATGCCCTGGATCACCGCGATCGTCCTTCTGCCGCTCGCCGGCGCCCTCTCGATGCTGGCCGTGCCGGAGGGGGCCCGCGGCCGGACCCAGGCCCGCGCGCACGCGCTGGTCGTGTCCGCCGCCGCCCTCGTCCTCACCTGCATCGCCGTCGGCCTCATCGACCGGGACCTCGGCACCCTGCAGCTCGTCGACCACCACGGGTGGGCGGAGAGCCTGGGCCTGTCGTGGGACGTCGGCGTCGACGGCGTCTCCGTGTGGCTGCTGCTCCTCACCACCGGCCTGTTCTTCCTCGCGTTCGTGGCGGCGGCGATCCGCCTGCCGGAGCGCGGACGCGGGTTCCTCGCCCTGCTGCTCCTCGCCGAGGCGGGCCTCGCCGGCCTGTTCGTCGCCGGCGACCTCGTCCTCTTCTACGTCTTCTGGGAGGCGATGCTCGTCCCGTTCTACCTCCTGATCGGGGTGTGGGGCGGGTCGGACCGCGGCCGGGCCACCCTCACCTTCGTGATCTACACGATGGTCGGGTCGCTGCTCATGCTCGTCGCGATCATCGCCGCGGCGTTCATCGCCCAGGACCACACGGGCCAGCTCACCTTCAACATCCAGGAGCTGCGCGGCGTCGCGTTCACGGAGGGCGAGAGCACCCTGCTGTTCGCCGGGTTCGCCCTCGCGTTCGCGATCAAGCTGCCGCTGTGGCCGTTCCACGCGTGGCTGCCGCTCGCGTACGGCCAGGCGCCGATCCTGGTCACCGGGCTCCTCGCCGCCGTGATGAGCAAGGCCGGCGTGTACGGCCTCATCCGCATCGGGCTGCCGATCTTCCCCGACGGCGCCGACAACTTCGCGGTGCCGCTCGCGATCCTCGCGATCGTCGGCATCGTCTACGGCTCCCTCGTCGCGTGGCGGTCCCCCACGATGCGGATGCTCGTCGCCTACTCGAGCCTCGCGCACCTCGGCTTCATCGTCCTCGGGCTCATCGCCTTCGACACCGTCGCCGCGCAGGGCGCCGTGCTGCAGATGATCAACCACGGCCTCGTCGTCGCCGCGGCGTTCGCGATCGTCGGGATCATCTCCGCCCGCACCGGCCGCGAGGGCGTCGACGACCTGTCCGGGATGGCGGCCGGGGCGCCGCGCCTCGCCGGGGTGTTCCTGATCGTCGCGATGGCGGCGCTCGCCGTGCCCGGCTCCAACGCGTTCGTCGGCGAGTTCTTCATCCTCGCCGGGGTGTTCGAGCACCACATCTGGATGGCGGTCCTCGCGTCGATCGGGATCGTGTACGCCGCCGTCTACATGCTGCGCCTGTACCAGACCTCGATGAACGGGCCGGTCACCGGCGACGGGCGCCGGGCCGAGCTGCGCGGCAGCGACATGCTCACGCTGCTGCCGCTCACCGGGCTCATGCTGCTCCTCGCCCTGTGGCCCGCCAGCATCGCCGGGTCGACCCGCTCCAGCGTGGAGCGCGCCATCGCCCCCGCCCAGGTCGCCGCCGGCCGCCCCGCGGCCGAGGTCGCCGCCCCCGTCGAGGTGAACCCGCCGGAGGACCATCTGCCCCTCACCAGCCAGCAGGGGGGGACGCCGTGAACGTCGCCGCCTCCACCCCCATCATCATCATGTCCGGCGCCTCCGTCCTGGCGCTCGTCTTCGGCGTGCTGCCGTGGCGCACCGTGTCGCGGGTGTGGCCGTCCCTCGCCGCCGTCGCCGGCATCGGCGCGGCCGGCGGCATGTCGATCGCCCTGTGGGGCGACCGGCAGACCGCGTACGCGGGGAACCTGTACGCCGACCGGTTCGCGATGCTGGTCAACGTCATCGTGCTCCTCGCCGCACTCGCGACGATCGCGCTGTCGTGGCGGGAGCCGGGCGCGGTGGACCGCCGCGGCGAGTACGCCGCCCTGATCCTCCTGTCGACGACGGGGATGATGATGGTCGCCGGGGCGGGCAACCTGATCGTCCTGTTCCTCGGCGTCGAGCTCCTCTCCGTCGCCCTGTACGTGCTGTGCGCCATGGAGGCGTGGCGGGAGCGGTCCCTGGAGAGCGGCCTCAAGTACCTCATCGTGGGGGCGGTCGGCTCCGCGTTCCTCCTGTACGGCCTCGCGTTCCTGTACGGCGCGACGGGCTCGACGAGCCTCGCCGAGATCGGGGAGCGGCTGTTCGCCAGCTCCCTCACCGACGAGCCGTTCCTCGCCGTGGCGGTCGCCCTGATCGTCGCGGGCCTCGGGTTCAAGGCGTCGGCCGTGCCGTTCCACATGTGGACCCCGGACGTCTACGAGGGGGCCCCCACCCCCGTCACGGCGTTCATGGCGACCGCGACGAAGGCCGCCGCGTTCGCCGCGTTCCTCCGCCTGTTCGCCGGGACCCTCCCCGACCTTCTTCCGGACTGGCAGGTCGCGATCGGCGTGATCGCCGGCGCGACGATGATCATCGGGAACGTCGCCGCCCTGCTGCAGACGAACCTGAAGCGGATGCTCGCCTACTCCGGCGTGGCGCAGGCCGGCTACCTGCTGATCGGCGTCGCCGCCGGGGGCCTGCGCGGCGCCGAGGCCGTCCTCTACTACCTGATCGCGTACCTGGTGATGACCGTCGCGGCGTTCGCGGTGGTGCTGGTGCGGGAGCGGGAGGTCGCGGACGGCGACGAGCTCACCGCGTTCACCGGCTTCGGCCGCGCGCGGCCGCTCCTGGGCGGGGTGATGACCGTGGCGATGCTGTCCCTCGCCGGGTTCCCGCCGCTCAGCGGCTTCGTCGGGAAGTTCCTGCTGTTCAGCTCCGCGGTGGAGGCGGACCTCGTGTGGCTCGCCATCCTCGGCGCGGTCGGCAGCATGATCAGCCTCGGCTACTACCTGCGTGTCGCGACGGTGCTGTGGCTCACCGAGCCGGACGCCGCCGGGTCCCGCAAGGTGCTGCGGGTGCCGGCGTCCGTCGGCTCCGTCGCGGTCACGTCCGGGGTGGCGGTGATCGGGCTGGCGGTGTCCGCCTCCCTCGTCCTCGACGTGTGCCGCGGCGCGGCGGAGGCCCTGCTGGCGCCGTGACCCCCGCGCCGCCCGGCCGCGTCAGCCCGGCCGGCGGTTGCGCCAGATGAGCTGGGCGGCGGTGGCGACGAGGACGGCCGCGAACCCGAGGCGCAGGGCGCGCTCGGGGGCGGCGTCCGCGATCACCGCCCCCGCCACGCCCGTGGCGACGGAGAAGAGCCCCATCGCGGCGGCGTCCCCCCACCGCACCAGCCCGGCGCTCGTGTTGCGGTAGGAGCCGACGACGGCGACGGGGATGATCGCGAGGAGCGACGTGCCCTCCGCCACCACCTGCGACAGGCCCAGGATGAGGGTGAGCGTGGGGACGAACAGGATGCCGCCGCCGACGCCGAACAGCCCGGCGAGCACCCCGGCGCCGACGCCGAGGAGGAGCGCGACGGCGATCTCGCCGATCACTCCAGCACCAGCCGCACCGCGATCGCGACGAGGAACACGGCGAACGCGAGGGTCAGGGTCCGGTTCGACACCCGCCGGTTCACCGCCTGGCCGATGAGCACCCCGGCGACGGCGGGCACCCCGAGGAGCACGGCCTTGTCCCACTCCACGTTGCCGAACGCCCCGTGGGCGACGGACCCGACGACGGAGGTGAACACGATCGCGGCGAGGGACGTCGCGGTCGCGGCCTTCGCGTCGTAACGCAGGAGGAGCAGGAGGAGCGGCACCATCACGATGCCGCCGCCGACGCCGAACAGGGTGGAGAACATCCCGGCGACGGCGCCGATCAGGAGGAGCCGCCACCAGCGGCCCGCCGCGAGGGTCGCCGCCGCCACCCCCGCCGCGCTGCTAGCGTCGCCCGGCATGCCGCCCCCCCACGAGGTCGCCGCCGCGCTCGCCCCGCTCCGCGCCCGCCTGCGTGACGCCGCGGTGCTGCTCGACCTGGACGGGACCCTCGCCGCGATCCGGCCCCGCCCGCAGGACGTGACCCTGGACCCGGGGGTGCGCGACGCGGTCACCCGTCTGTGCCGCGCCGCCCGGACGGTGGCGCTGGTGAGCGGCCGGGGGCTGCGGGACCTGGAGGGGATCGCGGCGATCCCCGAGTGCGTCTACGTCGGCAACCACGGGATGGAGGTGCGGGACCCGGACGGGCGGCGGCGCGTGCCGGACGCGGTCGCCGCGCACCGCGACGCGATCGCGGCGTTCGCCGCCCGCTGGCCGGCGACGCTGCTCGCCCCGCACGGCGTGACCCTGGAGGACAAGGGCGTCACCCTGAGCTTCCACTACCGCACCGCACCCGACCCGGCGGACGCCCACGCGTGGGTGGAGCGGGAGGTCGCCGCGGCGGCGGTCGCCGCGGGGCTTCGTCCCACGGCGGGCCGCATGGTGACGGAGGTGCGGCCGCCGGTGGCGGTCGACAAGGGCACCGCGGTGCGCGACCTCGTGGCGCGCAGCGGCGCCCGCCTGGCCGTGTACTTCGGCGACGACCGCACCGACGTCGACGCGTGGCGTGTCCTCACCCAACTGCGCCGCGACGGGGTGCTCGACGGGTGCGTCGCGGTGGCCGTGGTGGGGGACGAGACGCCCCCGGAGGTGCGCGCCGCCGCCGACGTCGCGGTGCGCGGACCGGCGGAGGTCCTCGCGACGCTCGAGTGGCTCGGCGACGCCGCCGGTCACGGCGCCGCCGGGGGCGTCACGCCGAGCTGAGCGAGGATCCCGGCCCGCAGCGCCGGGCCGATGCCCCGCACGCGCTCCAGCTCGCCGGCCGCCGCCGCGAGCCGCAGGTCGTCGATGCCCTCCACCCCGAGAGTCTCGCGAATCGCGCGGGCGCGCGCTCCGCCCACCCCGTGCAGGCGGGCGATCTCCGCGAGGCCCGGCGGCACCCGGGCGCGCAGCCGTGCCAGCGCCGCGATGTCACCCGTGTCCGCGAGCTCCAGGATCTTCGACTGCAGCGTCGCCCCCACCCCCGGGATGTCCGTCGCCCGCCCCGCCCGGGCCAGGGCGACGACGTCCGCGTCGAGACCCCGGATCGCGTCGGCGGCGCGCCGGTACGCGAGGATGCGGTGGCGGTCCGCGGCCTCCACGTCCAGGAGGTCGGCGAGCAGCGTGAAGGCCTCCGCGACGTCGATGTTCGTCGGCGGGCCCGGCATCCGCGCAAGGATATCGGCGGTTCCATGTCGTACCCCCCATGAGGCGGGACGGGGTCCGGTTGTACACTTCCGGACGGCCGTCCCGGCCCGGACGGCTCGCGCCGCCGGGCGCATCCACAGAACGGTCCGGGAAGAGGTCTGCGAGTGCGGAGTCTTGGGTCCCCGCGGGGTGGCGTGGCGGTGTGGGCCGCCGGGATCCTCGCGGTGCTCGCCGCCGCCGCCTTCACCCTCGTGCAGTTCCTCGGCCGGGCCACGATCGCCGCCGCCGAGCCGGGCCCAGGCGACGCCGTCGCCACCACCCGCCCCACCCTCACCGTCACCGTCGAGAACGCGAGCCGCCTCGACGCGCTGCGGGTGCTGATCGACGGACGCCCCCTGCAGGGCACCGCCCGCGGCTCCGGCGACACCCTCGTCATCCACCCGGGGGCGCTGCGGGAAGGCACCCACGTCGCGGAGGTCAGCTTCCGCACCCGCAACATCTTCGCCCGCACCGTGCGGCGCCGCTGGACGTTCGACGTCGACGTCACCCGCCCCGCCCTGCGGCTTCGCACCCCCGCCCCGCGGTCCGTCACGAACCGCCACATGGTGCGGCTGGCGGGACGCGCCGAGCCCGGCGCCGCGATCCGCGCCACCTGGCGCGGCGGCACGGCCACCGGCACGGCGCTCGCCGACGGGTCGTTCACGGTGCGCGGCCGCTTCGCGGAGGGCGCCGACGTCGCCCGCGTCACCGCCACGGACCGGGCCGGCAACAGCACCGCGGTGCTCCGCCGCGTCCTCGTCGACACCACCGCGCCGCGCCTCGAGGTCGCCTCCCTCGGCGACGCGCCCCTCACCGAGACCGACGAGCCCCTGTTCCGCGGCACCATCCCCAACGACAGCCCCGCCCGCCTCGTGTTCGCCGCCACCGTCAACGGCCGGGCCCTCCCCAAGATGCCGGGCCCCGCCCTCACCGGGTTCGCCCAGGCCGAGACCGCCGCCGCGGCCCCCACCGGGTCCCTCCGCGTCGACGGCCACGCGTTCGAGCTCGGCGTCGGGCAGCTCGCCCAAGGCGACAACCGCGTCGTCCTGTCCGTCCGCGACCCCGCCGGCAACATCGCGAAGAAGGTCCTCCGCGTGCGGGTCGACTCCACCGAGGAGTTCGGCACGAGCCCGCTCGTGCGCGGCGCCCGCGGCGCCGACGTCGTCGCCCTGCAGCAGCGCCTCAAGGACGCGAAGTTGTACCGCGGAACCCCCACCGGCCGGTACGACACGAAGACGTACCGCGCCGTGCGCCGCTACCAGCGCCGCCACGGCTTCACCGCCACCGGCACCGTCGGCCCCCGCACCCTCACCGCCATGGTCGGCCGGATCGTCATCGACCTCAGCCAGTACAAGCTCCGCCTCATCCGCGACGGCAAGGTCGTCGTCACCTACGGCATCGCCATCGGCCAGCCCGCCTACCCCACCCCCACCGGCACCTACGAGGTGGTGAACAAGCAGAAGAACCCCACCTGGATCCC
>JBFLWO010000008.1:0-15782 GCA_040757755.1 Actinomycetota bacterium | reverse complement strand
CGCCCCCTGCGGCCCCGACGGCCCGGCCGGCCCCGCGGGCCCCGCCGGGCCGGGGGGACCCTGCGGCCCGGTGACGGACGCGACGGGGAGGGTGCGCGCCCCCGGGGCGAGCTTGACGCGCCCCACCGCGCCGTTCGCGAGCTTCGACGCGGTGACCGCCCCCGGCGCGAGGTGCTTCGCCTTGATGGCACCGGGTGCGATGTCGCCGCCGTCGACGAGCGTCCGCGCCGCGGTGGCGGTGCCGCCCAAGGCGACGGCGAGCGCTGCGCAGGCAACGCCCATGGCGGGGGTGGGGCGACGGATCCTCATGCGGGCCTCCCTGATGACGGTGGCGTCGCGGCCGGACGAACACGCGGCGGCCACGGCGGTACACCGTCATATCCGGCGACTGCTTCGGTCGTCTTACGCGGCCTTCGCCGCGTCCCCCAAAGCTCGAAGACGGCGATCGCCTCGCCCGGCACCTCCGCTGGGTGAGGTGGGCGGCGGTCGGTCGGGGATGCCGTCCGGGCCCCGCTCTACAGTCGAACGCATGTTCGCTCGGCAAGGGAGTCTCGCGCTCGACGTCGGAGCGTCCGTGTCGGAAGGCAGAATGGCGGGCACGGTGACCCAGCCCCCGTACAGCGCCATCTCGCTCTACAGCGGAGCCGGAGGGCTCGACCTCGGGTTCTCCCGGGGCGGCTTTGACATCCGGTGGGCGATCGACAGCGACCCGTTCGCGGTGGAGACGTACAACGCCAACCTCGAGCCGCGCGCTGTTTGCGGAGACGTGCTGCGAATCGACCCCCCCTCGGCCCTTCAGCCGACGCTCGTGATCGGCGGGCCGCCGTGTCAGGGATTCTCCGTGATCGGGCGTATGGACCCCACCGACCCGCGCTCCCGGCACGTCGACTACTTCTTCGACGTCGTCGGCCACCTGCAGCCGCGAGCCTTCGTGATGGAGAACGTCAAGGCGCTCGCGACGAGCCCGCGGTGGGCCGCGGTCCGTGACCGACTGCTCGATCGCGCGTCCGCGTTGGGCTACGAGCGATGCCTGCTCGTGTTGAACGCAAAGGACTTCAACGTTCCTCAGTCCCGGGAGCGCATGTTCCTAATCGGGATCCGCGGAGCTTTGCCCGAGCGTCCGATCGCGACGACCCCTGGCCGCCCGCCGACGGTGCGCTCGGCCCTGGAGTCCCTGCCGCGCTTCGGCGAGCCGGGCAACGATGCGACATGTAGCGCCCGTGTTGTTCCCGCGAGCAAGCCCGTAATGCGCCCGACCGCGCATCGCGGGAGCTTGCTCTTCAACGGCTCGGGACGCCCACTGGAGCTCGACGGTCCCGCGAAGACCCTGCCCGCCTCGATGGGTGGCAACGCGACCCCGATTATCGACCAGAAGGAGCTGGAGGGCGGTGCCGAGCCATGGGTCATCGAGTACCACCGGCGGCTGCAGGGCGGGGAGGCGCCGCTGAAGTCGGCGCCCGATCGGCTCCGGCGGATCACCGTCCAAGAAGCGGCAGCGCTTCAGTCGTTCCCGGCGGGGTGGGCGTTTGCCGGCCCGCGCGTCTCGCAGTACCGGCAGGTCGGCAATGCTGTCCCGCCGAACCTCGCGGAGGCGGTCGCGCTCAGCGTCCGCGGCGTGCTCGAGCGTCAGGACGATGCCGCTGGCACCACGGCGACGCAGGCGCGCGGACGAAAGGCCGCCTAACCACCGCTCATCACTGCTGCCAGCGGGTCGCTATCGCCGCCCACGTCTCGATCGCCTGCTCGGAGGCGCGGATGTCGCGGAGCGCCTCGGCGAACAGACGAGGCAAGGCGGCGCAGAACCCGTCGACGCCGACGTCGCCCGCGGTGAGCGCCTCATGAAGCAACTCCCGGGCGCCCTGCGCTACCCGTAGGACGACGTGGTGATCCTTCTCTGCCCGCCGGATCACGGCCGTGCGGTCGAAGTCGACGAGGACTCCGGGCGGTAACACGGCCAGTAGCGCGCGGTTCACCTTGGTGTCGGCAGCGTCCCTTGCGAGCGTGTCGGCGGTGACCTCCCCGGTGACGATCTGCTTCACCTCGGCGCCGATGGCCATCGAGCCCCCGCGCGTGATGCGAACGTCGATTCGGCGCGGGTCGTTGCGCGATGGCAGCACGGCCGAGAAGCCCGCTGCTCGGTAGGCGGCTGCAACCAAAGCCATGCCGCGGGCGCCACCCTCGGGATCGGCGCGTACGAACCCGTCGAGAACGCTGACGAGGTCGGACAACGCCGGCGCATTCGTGAATGCAACGGGAATCTGCTCAGCCACGGCGATTGAGGCGACGCCGCGTCGCACGCGAAGGTACGCGGCCAACGCCTTCGTGGCGTCGTCCTGCGTCATCCGGTTCACGTCGGCCAGCCAGGTGAGGATCAGCTGGAAGAACGGCTTGTGGTCCTCACGTATGCGATCAAGCGCGACGTCCCAGCGCTTTGACCCAACCAACGTGCCGTGGTTGATCGGGTCGCGGTCGCTGCTTGAGCCGATGTCGTAGCCGAGGACCCGCTTCTTGGAGCCCAGGGCGGTTGCTGCGGCTCGCAAGTTGAACGCGCCCGCGCTGCCCTCCTGCGCCTGGATCACAAAGGCGTCCACCGCCGGGTTCGTCGCCTTTGCCAGCAATACGGAGCCGACTGCCGCGATGAACGCGACCGACGGGCTCTCACCGAGCTGGACGGCCCGGTTGATCCATGTGCCTGGGAGCTCCCCCTTGCCGATGGCAAGCACGTATGCGCGCTCGAGCGTCTGGGCGAGCTCTTCGGCGGACAATTTGATCGGCACGGCGGGAAGCCTACGCGCGGGGAACGCGACTGCGAATCAAGTCCTCTATCCGCTCGGCGGCGGATATGGGGTCCTCGTGCTCCCAGACGACCACCAGCTCCCATCCGGCGTCGGCCAGCGCGGTGGCATTACGGCGATCGCGCTCGACGTTGCGCTCCAGCTTCGCCTGCCAGTACTCGGTGTTCGTGGACGGTGTGACGCCGTCGACCGGGCAGCGGTGCCAGAAACAGCCCAGGCACTCGACAGCGATCCGGTGGCGGGGAAACACGATGTCCGGTCGGTACCGCAGGCCCGGCACGAGCGCGGCGTGCTTGCGGAAGCGGAGGCCCCGACGATGCAACTCACTCCGCAACGCTACTTCCGGAGCCGTGTCCGTCGACCGGTTGCCCTGCATGACGGCGCGCACCGCCGGGGAGGAGGGGGGTGGTGGGGTAGGAAGCGAGGACACCGGGGCAAGCCTACTTCCGCGTCGCGCGTCTCCATGAGGATGCACACGTCTCCAGCGGGCGGGCGCCTCAGGCGGTCAGGTCGGCGAGGTCGTCGGCGCCGCGGGCTCCGCGCCGCACCACCACGACGAGCTCGTCCATGGCGCGGGTCATGCCGACGTAGGCGAGCCGCCGCGCCGAGTCGTCCGGGTCGTCGGGGTGGGTCAGCCCGCACAGCACGACGCGGGGGAACTCGAGCCCCTTCGCGGAGTGGATCGTGGAGAGCACGACCGGCTCGGCGGCGTCCGCGAGCCGATCGCGGGCGTCGCGGCGGCCCGGCTCGCTCAACCAGAAGTGCGCGGCGCCCGACGCGGCGAGCCCCCGGTGCAGCAGCGCGGCCCGGCTCACCCCCAGCTCGCTGCCGGTGGGGTACAGCACCGCGACCTCCTGGGCGCGCGTCGCCTGCCCCGCCCAGGCCGCGGCGACGCCCACCGCCGCCCGCACCTCCTCCTCCGGGGAGTCCGCCACGACGACCCGCGGCGCCGGCCCGGTCCGCGCCGCGGACTCCGGCGGCACGACGGCGAGCTCGTCCTCCGGGTCGGGCGCGTCGTCCGCGTGCAGGGAGCCGTCGCCCATGAGGAACCGCTGTGCGAAGTCGAGCACCTCCCGCGTGTTGCGGTAGTTGACGCGCAGGATGCGGGTGCGCCCCTGCGCCTCGATCCCCGCCTGCCGCCACGAGAACCGCCGCCGGTAGATGTTCTGCGCCGCGTCGGCCACGACGAGGAGGTCGCCGCCGGGCCGCACGAGCTCCACGCATACGCGCAGCGCCTCCGTGCCGAAGTCCTGCGCCTCGTCGACGAACACGGCGTCGTAGCGCGGGCCGGCGCCCGCGGCGAGGGCGGACAGCGCCGCCGCGGCGACCGCGTCGCCGTCGTCCCCGTAGCCGGGGTGGGGGAGGCGAGCCTCCTCCAGGAGCCGCCCCATCACTCCGTCCAGGTGCGCGACCTCCACGTTCGCCGACGCGGCGAGCTCCCTGCGCAGGAGCGACGCGAGCGACCGGTTGAAGCACGTGACGAGGATCCGCGCCGCCGGCCGCGCGCGTGACAGGTGGCGGGCCCGGTGGACCAGCACGAGCGTCTTCCCGCTCCCCGCCACGCCGCGGATGACGCGGTGGCCGCCGCCGAGGGACTTCGCGAGGAGCTCCTGCCGGCGGTCCATGACGCGCACCGCGTCGCGCGCGTCGTCGTTCCGGAAGATCGCGAGCTGCTCCCCGCCCCCGTCGATCCGCGTCTCGGGGTGGAGGACCGCCCTGACCGCGGGCTCGTGCCGGGCCGCGACGGGGCCTCCGTACGGCAGGGCTCCCCACAGGGCGCGGTGAAGCCCGGTCGCGGCGTCACCGGCGACGGCCGACTCCACCTCGTCGCGGTAGATGCGTCGCGCGTCGGGCACGGCGCGGCCGACGCCCAGGGCGGCGGCGTGGGCGCGGTCCACGCGGGGGAAGGCGGCGAGCGCCCCGACCCGCACCGCGGTGTCGGCGAGACGCGGGTCCCGGGCGAGGCGCTCCTCGAGGGCGGCGGCGAACTGCTCGGCGCGGGCGAGGGGGCTCTCGGCCTCGCGCTCCTCGCCGGCGACGACGATGCGGGCGCGGTCGCCGAACACGCCGCGCAGGTCCTCGGCGTGCACGTCGAGGCACTCGACGACGGCGATGCCGCGGTCCGGCATGAGGACGACGAAGTGGGGGCGCTCCCCGGACGGGTCGAACGGCGGCTCGAACCAGACGGTGACGTCGTCGTCGAGGGCGACCTGCAGGGCGGTGGCGAGCCGGCGCTGCCCGGCTCCGACCTCGTCGCGGCGGCGCAGGTCGTCCGGGATCAGGAAGGCCACGCGGCATGCTCCCCCGCGGGGGTCGCCGCGGCAACCCTCTCCGCCAGGGCGGCGAAGCGCGGCCCCGCGGGCCCCGCCCAGTCGGGGCGCGCGACGACGGTGGGGCCGTGCGCCGCCGCCAGGTCGAGGGCGGTGAGGAGCGGGGAGCCGTGGGGGGAGCGTTCCCGCAGGAACGGGAGGTTGCCGACGACGACGACCTTGCCGCGGGCCCGTGAGACGGCGACGTTGACGAGGCGCAGGGTGGCGTCGGTGTCGCCGCCGGTGAGCCGGGACGGGCCGGGGAGCGGCGGCGCGTCGACGAGGTCGATGACGACGACGTCGCGCTCCGAGCCCTGGAAGCGGTGGACGGTGGCGGCGTCGGCGCGGGCGGTGAGCGCCAGGTCGCGCACCCCGGCGGCGAGGAGCCGCGCCTGCGTGCGGTAGGGGGTGATGATCGCGACTGCCGGCGCGTCGTGGTCGGCGTCATGCGCGGCCTGCGCGGCGAGGGTGAGGGCCACCGCCGCGCTCACCTCGTTCATCCGCGATCCCGGCGCGACGGCGAGGTCGCGCACCGCGCGGCCCGGCAGGGCGGACACGTCGACCAGGACGACCCGCTCCCCCGGGAAGGGGCGGCGGCCGGCGAGGCGGCGGGTGGCGGTGCGCTCCACGGTGCGCAGCCGGGACCCGTAGGCGAGGGAGCTCACGACCTCGGCGATCTCCCCGGCCATGCGGTACTGGCTGTCGAGCAGCGTGACGTGCGGGTGGGGCCTGCCCTCCCGGGCGGCGGCGTCGGCGCCGGTCGCGGCGAAGACGTCGCGGGCGAGCCAGCGGCGCCCCATGTCGGTGCGGGTCCGCACGATGGGGGCGAGCTGGCGGAAGTCCCCGAAGGCGCAGAGGCGGTGCCGGGCGACGGCGGCGGCCATGAGCACGGGTGCCACGCCCACCACCCCGGCCTCGTCGAGGAGCACGGCGTCGGGCGCGAAGCCCCACACGTCCTGCGACAGGGCGAGCCGCGCGAGGGTGGTGGCGACGGGCGCTGCCGACGAGCTCGCGTTCCAGGTCGCGCCGGTGCATCTCCGCGTCCGTCACGCGGCGGCGGGCGGCGTCGAGCGACGCCCCCGGCCCGCCGGTGCCGGCCGTCGTGAGGAGGCGGTCGCGGGCGGCCCGCGCGGCGCGCAGCTCCCGGGCGAGGGTGGGGGCGCGGCGCCCCATCACCCCGTCGACGGTGAGGAGCGGGTGCTCGGCGAGGGCGGGGTCGCGCGGCGTGCCGACGCGCAGAAGCTCCCCGGGGGCGACGTCCACGTCGGCCATGGCGCGGGCGACGCGCAGGAGGGCGGTGTCGACGGCGACGTTGGCGTTGGCGACGAGGAGCACCCGCTCGCCGCGTTCCAGGAGCATCCGTGCGACGGCGGCGAGGGCGGCGGTCTTGCCGGTGCCCGGGGGACCCCACACGAGGTGCAGCGGGCGCAGGGCGCAGCGTGCCATGGCGTCGCGCTGCGGGCGGTTCGGGGCGAGCCCGCCGTCCTCCAGGGCGGCGATGGAGCGGGCCGTGCGGTCGGCGGCGTCACGGTCCTCGCCCAGGACCGCGGGCCCGCCGAGGATGACGCCGAGGGGCCGACGGTCCACCCCGTCGGCGGGCTCGTCGAGCAGCGCGAGCAGCCGCCTGCGGTACGCGGCGGGGATGAAGGAGAACTCGCTTCGCAGGGTCGCCCGCGCCGGCGCGGTCCGCGCGGGGCCGGCGAGCGCGAGGGTCACCTCCGTGTCCCCGACGGAGAGGACGACGCCCTCCACGTCCGTCTGCCCGATCCGAACAGTGACGGGGGTGTCGGGCGTGACGGGCGGCATCGGCGGCGCGTCGAACCGCACCACCCTCGTGCCCGCCGCCGCCCACAGGGTGCGCCCGTTCTCGAGCGCCGTCCCGTCCGCCGAGTCGCGCCTGGCCGCCCGCGCCTCGTCCTCCAACGCCGCCGCGGCGGCGCCGATCATCGGCCCGAGCGGCGTGTCCCCGATGGTCCCGGGGAGCGCCTGGCGGAGCTGGCCGTCGGCGTCGTCGATCAGCATCGCGTGGGGAGCTTGCCAGTGTCGCGCGACGACGAGGAGAGGCTCCGCCTCGTCTGCGGCCCGCGGGCCGCGTCGCGAGGGGTCATGGTGGCGGGGCTCCGGTAGAGGACGGTGCATCGGAACTGGCCAGGTGCCACGGGCGCGCCGACGGGCGAACTCGTTCATGAGTTCCGGGCGCTACACAGTCAGGGAGAGCCCGGCCATCTGGTTCTTCCAAATTCATATCGGAGCTGCTTAGCACCGCCACCGCGCTGACCGCTCGGCGCAATATGATCGACTTGGTGGCCGGCCGACGCTGTGCCAGCACGGTGGAAGCGATCCTTGCGGTCAGCGATTTCAGGGAGAGGACTGGGGTGGCAACACTGGGCGTGGGTAGCGGCAGGCCGTTGTATCTCGTCACGGTTAAGCAGCACGTTCACGAGCGCCTGCGCGCGGACTGGAGGTCGGACAGGCCGGTAGATGCCTGGACTGTCCAACGCGCGGCGCGTCTGGGCGACCCCTTTCTCGTTTACGTGGCGCAGCCGGTGGGCGCCATCGCGTGGATCGGGCGATTGAGGTCGGATACGGCGCCCCTCGACGGACGAAGGCAGTCAGCGGCGTGGGTCGAGGTGCACCCACTCGAGATGCCAGTTGAATGGGAGCGTCTGAACAGCGACGGCTCCTTCGGTGCGTGGACCGCTCTGCGCGGCAGATTGCAGGGCTACAGTCGTGGCGTCCCTGAGCCGTTCTCGGGTGCGCTGCTGGATCTCGTAAGGGATTCGAATCCCGCGGCCGAGAAGCTCCTCCGGCGTTGGGCAGCGAGACCGCCGCAGCCGGAGGAAGACAGCCTCGAGGACCTTGAGTGGGGCTTGGACGCGGGGGACGTCTTCCCCTTCGTTCGTGAGCGGCAATTGCAGGTCGGGCTCGCTGACCTTCTTGTTCGGCGCCTTCCCCTCCGCGCGCCGAGAGAGGAGGACGGGCTCGGCTCACTCCGCGCGGATGAGCCCCACTTTGGTGAGGCGGGCAGGGGCGACATCCTGCTCGTCCATAAGAGTCGGAAGAAGACCATCTACCTGGTGGAGTGCAAGCTGCACGCGCGGTCGGTGGTTGGGGTCGAGCAACTGGTCAGGTATCGCGACTGGCTGATGGAGCGGTTCGGGGACTGGGAGATCGTCCCCGTCCTCTGCGCGCTGTCGTTCTCGCGCGAGGCCAGGGAGGCTGCGACGAGGGCGGGTGTCGACCGTTGGCTGGCCGCTTGGGGCCGAGACGGAGAGTCGGTGCGTGTGGACGTCGACGCGAGTGACGGCGCCTGGTAGCGAAGCGGGAACTTGAGGGCACGTTCCCGGCCCCAGGCCCCGTTGCCGCGGGAGACGGGTGCAGCCTGAGCTTGAACCCCGGACGGGGTCGGCACCGGGTGGGGCGGCTTGCCGAAGCCCCGAGGGGCCTTCGACCTTCTCGACACCACCGCGCACCCGGCCACCGCACCGCCCGCGTAAGCACCTCCGCGCCCCCGCGCGACTCCCCCGTGGAACCGCACGGGGAGGGGCGCATGGCCGGGAAGAAGCGAGGGTTCAGGAGCGACGTCGAGGTCGCGGAGATCGCGACGCAGGGCGTGTGCGTCAACCTCGCCGTCGACGAGCCGCTCCTCGCCGCCGCACTGCAGCCCGTCGCGCGCGCCGCGTGGGGTCTCGTGCACGGCGACACCGACCCGCGGGAGCTGCGGCGGGAGGTCGCCCGGGCGGAACGCAGCCTCCGGCTCGCCTGCTTCGCGCAGATGGAGCGGCGCTTCCTCAAGGAGGTCGCCCGGTACCTGGACCGGCGCGCCGCATGACCGCCGCTCCGCCCGCCACACCCGGCGCGGCAGGCAAGCCTGGCTGTCCTTACGTGGCGCGTAAGAATATCCGGGGTCGGGCGCGACTCCCCGGTGATGAACGATGAGACGGACCGCCGCGACGCCCGGCTTCTCGCCTCGGGGAGGCTGGACGAGCTGTTCGCGACCTACCGGCCGGTGCTGTGGGCGCGCGCACGCCTGCGGGGACTCACCGCCACCGAGGCCGACGACGTCGTCCAGAACGCCATGCTGCGCGCCCTCACCACCCTCCAGGACGGGGGCGCGGACCACATCCCGATCCGCGTCCGGCTCCACATGTGCCTCAAGTGGTGCGTCGGCGACCACCGGGTCGCCGCCCGGCGGCACCGCTCCCTGCCGCTCGGCAACTGGGACGCCGAGGTCCCCGACGGCGTCGACGCGATCCTCGAACGCGACCACCTCGAACAGCTCTTCAGCGGACTCCCTCCGCGCGAACGCGACATCTGCCGCCTGCACTACCTGGAGGACAAGACGCCGCGCGACATCGCCGGGATCCTCGGGATGACGCGGAACGCCGTCGACCAGGCCCTCCACCGGGCGCGGCGGCGGCTCGAACCCCACCTTCGATGACCGACACGATCCGCACCCTGCTCGACGAGTACACCACCCGCTTCCGGCGCGGCGAGCACCCCGACCCACTCGACTACCAAGCGCGCGCCGGCGCCCGCTGGGCGGAGCTCGCCGCCCGCATCGACGCCCACCTCCGGGACGCCACCCCCCCGGCGCCCACGCCGGACGGCGTCGCCACCATGCGGCAGTTCCTCAGCGGCACGCCGCCACTGCTCGCCCTCCGCCGCCGCCGAGGGGTCCCCGGCAGCGACGTCGTCCACGCCCTCATGGAACGCCTCCACATACCGGAGGCACGGCGCGACAAGGTCACCCTGCGCTACCGGCAACTCGAGGCCGGCCTGCTCGCCCTGCCCGCCGTCACCGACGAGGCCCTCGACGCGATCGCCGCCGCCCTCGACGTCGACCGCCGCGAGGTGTACGCATGGCGGGCCCTCGACGCACCCACCGCAGCCCGCGCCCGCGCCGCCCTCGCCGTCGGCGCGCACCAAGGCGGCCCCATCCGGCGCCCCGAGCCACCCGGCGCGCACGCGGGCGGCGGGCGTGCCGACGCCCCCGACGAGGTCGACGCGCACTTCGGGCCGGGCCCCTGACGAGACCCCGCACGGCGACGCGCGCTCCCGGTTTCCACCAAAGACGCCGATGCATATACTCGCCGCCTCCGACGCGAGAGGACGCCGGTGCGCCGACTCATCGCAATGATCGTCACCCTGGCCGCCCTCGCGGGGGCCGCGACCGCCCTCGGCTTCGGAACCATCACCAAGGGCAACACGATCCACGGGCAGGACGCCGAGCACGAACGGATCACGCGGCGCGCCGTCGCCTGCCCCGGCCCGAAGAGCGACGGGGTGTGCTGGGAGGCCGTCAGCCTCACCCAGCTCGCCGGCACCGGCGGCACGTTCGGCGCCGTCGGCATCCCCGACGTGCCGCCCGCCGACGACGCCGACTACCACTGCGACGACGGCGACTACCTCAGCGTCCCCGGCTACCCGCAGTCCGCCGCGAAGGCGCAGGCAGCCATCGCCGCGTGCCGCCGCCGCATGGTGCAGCACATGAACGACGCGGTCGCCGACGCCGCCGCCCTCCTCGACGCCAAGGACCGCATCATCCCCGCCCAGGTGGACCTGTCCAGCGCGTGCAGCTACACGGGCCAGATCAGCGGGCGCGCCAAGTGCAACGTCATCGAGGCGTTCGGGATCACCCTGCACGTCTCGCAGGACTTCTACTCGCACACGAACTGGGTGGACCGGCCCGCCGCCGGCGCCGTCAACGCCACGAACCCGCCGGGGCTCGGCAACAGCGTCCCCGCCCCCTACATCGACCTGCGCGGCGACCGGCCGTTCCCCGCCGGCCTCATCAGCGGCTGCTTCGGCCAGGGCCCCGTCAAGTACCCCGGCCGGGTGCTCGGCATCCCCGAGTACGCGTACTGCAACTACGGGTTCGCGGGGCGGCTCAACCGCGTCAAGCACCGGGACCTGAACAAGGACAAAGGCCCGATCGACCCGACGATCGGCACCGGCCGCACCGGGCGCGGCGGCGTCGCCGGCAACTTCGCCCGCGCCGTCACCGTCGCGATCGCCGACACGTCCGACAAGTGGGCGACGCTGCGGGAGAAGCTGATCGCCACCTACGGCAACAAGCGCGGCGCCCTCATGATCTGCGCGATCGTCCGCGACGACCCCGTCAAGGACTGCCAGGGCCGCGTCGTGGGGCTCGTCATCGACTCCTCCGGCAGCAACACCACCACCGACCCCGGCAACCTGCGCATCACCGCGGGCCTCGCCCTCGCCACCAACCTCGTCAGCACCGCCGACGCCGCAGGCGAGGGAACCCCCGACACCCTCGCCGTCATCGACTTCGACGCCACCGCCACCGTCGTGTACCCCCTCGGCGATCCCGACGGGGCGGCCGCCGCGATCCGGGGCATCGACTCGTCCGGCAGCACCCACATCGCCGGTGGCATCCAAGCCGCCCTCACCGCGATGACCCCGGTCGGGCCGCCTCCCGGCAAGAGCGGCATCGTCGTCCTCACCGACGGGGAGGACTCCGACGTCGCCGCCCTCATCGCCGCGATCAACCAGGCCACCGCCCGCGGCGTGCGCGTCTCCTTCGGGTTCCTGTCGCCGCCCACGACGATCACGTCGAACGAGAAGCGCGCCGCCGCCCGTGAGCACGTCATCTCCCCGGACCTGCAGAACGCGATCATCGCGTCCGGCGGCGTGTTCGCCACCATCCGGTCCGCCGCCGAGCAGCAGACCTTCGTCCAGCTGGTGGAGCAGCGCGGCGTCACCGCCCTCGACGACCCGGACGGCGCCGACGACGGCGGGGCGCTCGCCCCCGGCGTCGAGGTCGCCGGGTCGTTCTCCTCCGCGTCCGACGCCGACACGTGGACGTTCGCCCTCACCGCCGGCCAGGGCGTGAAGGTCACGCTCACCCCGCCCTCGGCGGTCACCGGCACGGTGCGGCTCACGAGCCCGGAGGGCGGCGTCGCCACCGTGAAGGGCACGGGGGCGGGCGCCGTCGTCACGGCCTCCGCGAGCTCCCCCGCCGGCGGGCTCCTCACCATCACCGTGCAGGGTGACGGCACCGGTGTCTACACCCTCAAGCTGGAGGCGGACGCCGCCGCCCCTGTGCTCGTCGCGCCCCGGCCGCGCGCCGTCACCCCCCGCACCCGCGTCGTCGGCAACCCGCGGGTCTCCATCGTCCGCGGCGGGCGCACCGTCAAGCGCATCCCGTTCGGCCGCACCGCCTACGTCGTCTGGAAGATCCGCACGAAGGGCGCGCTCCTGATCCTCCACGTCCGCGGCCCCGGCGGCGTCCACAAGAAGTACCGGCTGAAGCTCCCCGCCGGCCTGCGCACCGTCACCGGCACCCTCCCCGTCGTCGGGAAACGCCGCGGCGTGTGGAGCCTCGAGCTCCTCGCCGACGGGCGCCTCATCGCGCAGACCGCGCTCCGCACCCGCTGACGCCCGCGCGGGCGCGGCGGCCCCGTGCTCTCGTGACCGCGCCCTACCCCCCGGGGGACGCCGACACCGGGGGCTCATCCGTGAGCGCCAGGTTGTAGAGGCGCCACTCGAGGGCCTCGACCGACACGTCCAGGCTCGCCGCGATCTCCCCGGGGGACAGCCCGTCCGCGTGGGCGGCGCGCACCGCCTCCTCCGGCATCACGAGCTCGGCGGCGAACACGTTCGCCTCCCGCTCCCGCGGGTCGCCGGGGGCGTCCACGTCCCCGGCGCGGCACAGGATCTCGCCCGGGTCGGCGCGCCGGCAATGGCAGATCCAATGCCCGATCTCGTGGGCGAGCGTGAACCGGCGGCGCCCCGGCGCGGCGCGCGACTCCGCCGCGTCCAGCCGGATCTCCCGCCGCCACGGCACCAGCATCCCCGAGCATCCCAGAAGCTCGCGCTCCACCACCCGCAACCCCAGGAGGTCCTCCGCGATCGCATCCACCGGCACCGGGACCGGCACGTCCGGGAACCGGCGGTGGTAGAGGCGCCGCAACGCGACGGCACGCCGGTCCCCCGGCCGGCGCCCCCCGGTCAGGACCCCACCCCGAAGAGGCGGTCGATCTCGGCGAGATCCCCCGGCGGCGCCCCCTTCGATGCCGGCGCCGGGGGCGCGGCGGCACGCGGAGCGGCGACGTCGAAGGCGGAGAGATCCGCGCCCGGCCCCACCCGCAGGTAGGCGGCGGCCGCCGGTGGTCGCGGCCGGCCGAACGACAGCTGCCCGCGGGCCACGCCGAGGGCCGCGGCGACCGCGTCGAGCACGCCCGGGTCGACCCGGCGCGGATCCAGGAGCCCCGATTCCAGCTCGTGGTACCGGTCCGCGACGGCGGAGCGGGACGCCTTCGCGAAGCCGAACCGCGTCATGAGCGCATCGACGATGGCCCCCCGCCGCACGCCGCGGGCGGTGCGCTGGGCGAGAAGCGACGGCTCCCCCTCCCCGATCGCCCGGACGAGGGCGACGTCCTCGGGAGTCGGGTCGGCGGCGGGGGCGGTGCGCAGGAACCCGTCCAGGAGGTCCGCCAGCTCGGGGCCCCGCGCGCCGGCGCGCTCGATGAAGTCGCGGGCGTCGGGCTCCTCCCCGGCGAGGAACCGGGCCCGGTACTCCTCCAGGAGGGCACGCACGGGGTCAGCCACCGGCGCTCTCCCGGAGCCGCGCCCGCGCGCGGAACAGCCGTTGATCCGCCGCGTTGCGCGTGATGCCCAGCCGCTCCGCGGCCTGCGCGATCGTGAGCCCGTCGAGGTACACCATCTCGAGGATCTCACGATCCGTCGCGGGAAGCGTCACGACGAGCCGCTCCACCTCGTCGCGGTCGAGGACCGCCACCAGCGACTCGTCGTCCTCCCACGGCTCCGCCACGCTGTCGAGGCTCGCGAACCGCTCCCGCCGGCGGCGGCGCCGGCCGAAGGCGTCCCGCACCTCCCAGTCGATGCGCTTGTGGACGACGACCCGGAACGGCACCTTGAAGCGCTTCCCCCGCTGCAGCTGCTGCAGCAGCCGGATCACCACCAGGGTCGCCGCGTCCTCGGCGTCGAAGCGGTCCGCGATGCGCACCGCGCAGCGCTGCCGGATGATCCGGAAGTACGCGGCGACGAGCTCGTCGAAACGGCCCTCCGCGATGAGGCGCTCGTCCCGCGCGTCGAAGGCGGCGATCACATCCTGGCCGTCACCACTCATCACCACGCATCTTACGACCTGGGTAAGACGGCGTGGTGGCCTGGCCGACTTCCGGGTGAACACACCCCGGCGAGGAGGCCTCCGGTGACCGACACCGCCATCCCCATCACCGATCTCATCCAGCTCGGCGACCCCGTCGCGCACCGCGGCATCGTGGTCGCCCCGCTGTTCCCGCGCGTCACGCCCCGGGCCGTGTACGCGAGCCTCGACCAGGCCATCGCCGCGGGAATGGAGGTGCGGGAGGTCGACGCCGCGGGGTCCGTCGGGCAGCTCACCGTCCACAACCCCACCGGCGCGCCCGTCCTCCTGTACGACGGCGAGGAGCTCCTCGGCGCGAAGCAGAACCGCGTCCTGAACGTGACGGTGCTCGTGCCGCCGCACAGCGAGCTGCTGATCCCCGTCTCCTACGTCGAGCAGGGCCGCTGGAGCGCCGACGCCGCGGCGTTCCGCGACTCCGGGCACACCGCGTATCCGGAGCTTCGCCGCCGCAAGGCCCAGGCGCTTGCCGCCGGCCCCCTCGACCCGGGCCGCGGGCAGGGGGAGGTGTGGCAGGACATCGCGGAGAAGTCGACGCGGGTCGGCCACCGCTCCCCCACGGGGGCGCACGCCGACATGCACCGCGCGCTCGCGCCGCGCGTCGACGAGCTCGCCGCCGCGTTCCCCGCGCAGCCCGGGCAGTGCGGCGCGGTGCTCGCCCTCGACGGCCGCGTGACGTGCCTGGACGCGGTGTCCCGCCCCGACGCGTTCGCCCGCCTCTCCCCGAAGCTCCTGCGCGGCTACATGCTCGACGCGGTCGAGGCCGTGGACCGCGCCGCCGCGCCGCGCGACGCGATCACGGCTTTCGTGGCCGCGGTGGGGGAGACCGCCGTGACGCGGCGCCCGTCCGTCGGCCTCGGCGACGACCTGCGCCTCCACGGCGCCGCGACGATCGGGTCGGGACTGATGCTCGACGGCGAGCTCATCCAGGTGTGCGCCTACCCGTCGGACGGGCGGGAGGACGGGCCCGCGGCGGCCGGCGGGCTGCGGCGGCCGAGCGCCCGCCGCCGGACCGCGTAGGGCGCGACGCCCCCGGGGACGGCGGGCACGGTGGGGTCGGCGGACGTCCATCGACCGTACATCCGTTCGGTCCCCGGGGGCTCTTACCCGGAGTCGCGACTCCCGTGGCGGCGGGCCCCTTCCGGGCGCGGATCGAGACGATCCAGGACGTCGTCCGGGAAGGGCCGGTCGAAGTCGTCCGGCACGACGAGCCGGCCGCGGTCGACGCCGAGGGTGCGGGCTCCGCCGCGAGGCACCGGCACGATAGGCGCGACCGGCCTGCCCCTCCGCAGCACCTCGACCTCGTCACCGGCGGCGACCCGTCGCAGGAGCGCCGAGAGGTGGGTCCTCGCCTCGCTCACCCCGACGCGGATCACGGCGTCGCACCCGCGGGGCGACCGCGGCGGTGGCAAGCGGGCCGCGGCCGGCGGGCCGGACCTCTCACTCGTCCTCCCCGACCCACAGGTCGTCCTCGCCGCGGGGGGAGGGGGGAGACGCCTCGGGGTCGCGGGAGGCGAGGTCGCC